>DASSTH010000323.1:0-8278 GCA_035708025.1 Nakamurella sp.
GTGAATCGCGCCTCGGCGGCGCAACCGGTTGTCAGGTACCGTATTCCGCGGAACGGCCGACCGGCCAACGGCACGCCCAGCAGGCGCAGCGCCGCGACCGCGCCGGGCATCAGGCCCTCCCCACAGGCCTTGTCGATGGGCACTGGCCGTGGGTCGGCCACCACGCAGCTCAGGCCGGCCCGCTGGGCATACAGCGCGGTGGCCAGGCCCGCCGGCCCGGCGCCCGCGATCAGCAGGTCGACGTCCACGCCGATCACTGTGAAACCGTGGCCAGGGCGCGGTTCTCCACCCGGATGCGGACCGCGAGCAGCGCCGCGTTGGCGGCCGAGAAGGCCGCCGCCAATCCTCCCGCGCCGCCGGCCAGCGGCAACGCCGCCCCCTCCACCGCGACCGCCAGGTAGTTCGGATGACGCAGCCACCGGTAGGGGCCGCGGCGCACCAGCGGGGCACCCGGAACGACGATCACCCGGGTGTTCCAGCGCCGGCCCAGGGTGGCGATGCACCACCATCGCAGCGCCTGGGCGGCCAGCACTACGCCGGTCATGGAGCCGGACAGTCCGCCGCCGGGCACCGGGCCGCGAACGGCCCGCACGGCACACCCGGCCAGCAGGCCGGTGTGCAGGGCGACCATCGCCGGATAGTGGCCGGCACCCCACTCGGCGCCGCCCCGGCTCATCGCCCACCTGCGGTGCCGGGCGCTGAGCAGCAGTTCTGCGAGGCGCTCCGCGGCGACCGCGACCACCAAGCCGCGATAGCCGGTCCCGGCCCGCATCACCATTGCAGCAGCACCAGTTCCGAGCAGAACCCCGGCCCCATGGCGATCATCACGCCGATCCCGTCACCGGCCGGCGGGTGCAGGTCGACCGTGTCGGCGAGCACGTGCAGCACCGATGAGGACGACAGGTTGCCCACCGCGGCCAGCGACCGCCGGGTCAGCTCCAGCGCGTCCGGGCCCAGCCGCAGCTCCGACTGCATGGCATCAATCACCTTCGGACCGCCCGGATGCGTCACCCAGACCCGCACCGCGTCCGGGGCCAGGCCGTGGTCGGCGAGGAAGCCGCGGACGTCGCCACCGAGATACCGGCGGACCAGGTCGGGCACCTCCGCCCCCAGCACGATCCGCAGCCCGTCGCTGCCGGCATCCCAGCCCATGGTGCGCAGGGTGTCCGGGTACAGGTGGCTGCGGGCCGCCAGCACCCTCGGCCCCTTGCCGCCGCCCGCACCCTGCTCGATATCGCTGCCGGATCCGTCGCCGCCCAGTTGCCCGGCACGGCCGGCGCGCTCCGACCCGAGGGCCACCACCGCGGCGGCTCCGTCACCGAACAGTCCGCTGGCCACCAGATTGGCCGTGGACGGGTCGTCGCGTTGCAGGGTCAGCGAGCACAGCTCCACCGACAGCAGGACCGCCACCTGGTCCGGGTGCGCGGCGAGGTAGTCACCCATGCGCGCGATGCCGGCGACACCGGCCACGCAGCCGAGCCCGAACAGCGGGATGCGCACCACGTCCGGCCGGAGACCGATGCGGCCGGCGATCCGGGCGTCCAGCGACGGCACCGCAATACCGGTGACCGTGGTGGACAGGATGGCATCCACCTCATCGGCGCGGATGCCGGCGCGGCGCAGCGCCCCCTCCACGGCCTGCGCGCCCAGCTCGACGGCGCACTCCAGGAACAGGTCGTTCGCCGCCGTGAACCCGCCGAGATCCTCGTACCGCTCCAGCGGCAGCGCCAGGTTCCGGTGGCCGACCATGGAGTTGCCGTGCATCCGGCGCATCACGCGGACCGAAGCCTCCGGAACCCGGCATGCCCGCAAGAACGCCTCGGTGATGTCCGCCTGCCGGTAACGGTGCGGCGGCACCACCGGGTGAACGGCAGCCAGTGTCGTCACGCGGGAGAGATCCCCGGCAGCTCAGGCGGGCAAACCGCCGGCGCCACGGATCGGACGCGCGAAATGGACCTCGACCCGTCAACCTGCGGCGGTGCACCAGAAGCCGCGTACCGCCCCGTCCACCCGGATCCGGCCGGCGGCGTGCGGCACTACCAGCGTGCTGCCGCGCGATACCGGCACGGTGCCGGCGTCGGCGTTCACCACACCTGACCCCTCGGCCACCACCAGCACCGCGTAACCCTGGCCGGTGAATCCGTCACCGACCCTCGTCACCCGGAAGAACGGGTCGGCCGCCGCGGGCAGCACGGACGCCCGGCCGCCGCCTCGCAAGCCCGCCAGGCGCTGCGGATCGAAGCCGGACCGGTCGACGCTGGACAGCGCCAGGTCCTCCCCCAGGCCCAGCAACGCTGCCTCTTCCGAGACCGGAAACCCGTGACGTTCCAACAGGATCGAGAAGTCCGTCGGCTCCTGCACCTCCAGCACGAGCACCCCGGCACCGATGGCGTGCGGAACCCCGGCCGGGCACAGCAGGACGTCCCCGGCGGCCACCGGAATGCGGTTCATGGCACCGAGCATCGCCGCGACGTCCTGCCCGGCCACCCAGCGCGTCAGCTCCGCCGCCGATACGTCGTGGGCGAACCCGAGGAAGACCTCCGCGTCCGGCGCCGCGTCCAGCACGACCCACGACTCCGTCTTGCCGTACGGCGAGTGCAGGTACCGGGCCGCGAAGTCCCGGTCGGGGTGCACGTGCACCGGCAGTCGTTGGCCGGCGTCCAGCAGCTTGACCAGGACGGCCGGGGCGATGCCCCCGCTCTCGCCCAGCCATCCGACCGGGTCGGCAGCGACGGCGTCGCGCAGCAGCGTGCCGTCGGGCAGCAGCGACAGGCCCTCCACCGGGGAGCCGAACCGGGTGGTGCACGAGGCGACCCAGTCCTCGGGGCTGTCCGGGAGCTCCCGGCCGCGGAATCGCGCCAGCCGCCCGGACCCCCGGTAGAACGTCTGCGGCAGGTTCGGCTCCAGCGGCACCGGCGCTATCGGCGGCATCGTTCCATTGCTCCCTTTGGCCATGGCCCCGCGGCCGGGCTTCCGCCGTGGATCCACCCGAACCTACGCCCAGGGCCGGTATTCACCTGCGCGAGGTGATCCACATCTGGCACCCTGGTGGGCATGGGCCGCTGGATCGCCACTGCTCTGGCAGCGCTGATCGCGGCGTTCCTGGTGCTGGGTGTCGACTCGGTCGAGCCCGACGCGACCGGTGACCCGGCCGCCGCCCGCGCCCTGGTCGCCGTCACCACCGCCAGCTTCGACCCGCAGCATCCGGCCGCCGCGTTCCCCGCCGACTGGCAGGCGGTGATGGGCTACCTGCCGGAGACGGCCCGCGGGCCGCACGGCACGCCGATCCTGATCAAGCCCACCGGCGACTGCTCTTCGCCGCTAGGCCCCACCGAGTACAACTTCGCCGTGGTGTGCAAGGAACACGACCTGTCCTACGACGTGCTGCGCTACTCCGGCCGGATCGGCGCGGCGTTGCCGGCCAGCTCGCGGCGGGCCGCCGACGACATGTTCGGCCGGGAGTTGCACGCCCGCTGCGACCAGCTGCGGTTGACCGGCTGGTCGTACGGCACCTGTCACCTGCTGGCCGAGTCGTTCGTCGACGTGGTGCGGGTGAACTCCTGGCGGCAGGGCTATCGACCGCCGGGCCGGGAGAACGACTGGCAGCTGTTGTCGATCGTGCTGCTGGCGCTCGGGCTGACCGGGGTGCGCGGGGTGCACCGCTTCCTGGGTCGTCGTGCGGCGGCGGCATTCGGGTACCACCCCGACCTGCCGCCCGGCCCAGCCGGCTCGGTGCGGGCGCTGCTGGAACGGCTGCTGCCGGGCCTGCCGGGCGTGCCTTCTGGACTGGCGCCGCGGATCGGGCTGCCCGGGCGGGCGTCACCAGCCGTCCGGATCCGGCAGCCTGCCGCCTGAGCCGCGGCCGGTTACCCAGCGACCGACCGATTGCTTCAGCCGCCGCTGGTTCAGCGGCCGGCCCGGGTCAGTTCAGCCGCCGTCGGTTGAGCGGCCGGACCGGATCAGTTCAGCGCCGACAGCGTCACCCACGTCGACCAGGGGATGGCCCAGTCGAAGATGTCGCCGTCGCTGGGGCCTAGTTGCACGTTGGTGCCGGTGATGATCACCGGATCGCCGTACAGCGACGACTTGTAGAACTTCTCCGCGTTCGCCAGCGACAGGTTCACGCAGCCGTGGCTGACGTTGGTGTTGCCCTGGTCCCCGACGGTGCCTTCGTTGGCGTGGATGAACTCGCCGTTGTTGCTGATCCGCACCGCCCATTTGGCGGGGAAGTTGCGATACCCGTAGCGGGGGTTGGACATCAACTTCAGCTCGAAGAACTCGTTGATCACGTGCACGCCGGACCGGGTGGTCGTCTCGTGGTCGGTGCCGCGGCCGTAGGAGGCCGGGTAGTCGGCGAACACCTTGCCGTCCCGCTTGACCACAAGGTGGTGGGAGTTGACGTCGGCGTACACCACCTGGTTGCGGCCGATGGTGAAGTCGCTGGTGATGTCCGCGTGGCCGTAGCGGCCATCGCCGAAGTCCAGCCCGTAGATGTTCACGTCCACGTGCACCTTGGTGTTGGCCGGCCAGAAGTCCTTGGTGCGGAAGTCCAGCCCCCAGATGCCGCCGTCGTGGTTGATCCACCCCCAGGAGCCGGTCACCTTGGGCTCGGTGGTGACGCTGATGTGCTTCTCGATCAGCGCCCGGTCCTTCGGGTTGACCCCGCCGAAGGTGACGATGATCGGGGCGGCGACGCCGACGACCCCTCCGTCACCGATGTTGATGCGGGCCCGGACGGTGCTGTTCGGGGTGACCGTGGTGAAGCTGCCCTTGATCGGGACCGTCTTGCCGTCGCTGCCCTTCGCCGTCCCGGTCGCGGTGTACTTCTTGCCGTAGCCGAGCACCTCGCCGAGCTTCCAGGAGCGGCCGTCGTCCGACAGCGCGCCCTCGACGACCTTGCCGTCCGGGTTGGTCAGGGTGAAGTCGGTGATGGTGCCGTGGGCAACGGTGACGGTGAAGGGTGCGAGCACCGACACGCCGGTGCTGCCGAAGGCGGGGGTGGCGGTCACCTTCGCCACCGGGGCCGCCGGCGTGCTGCTGGTCGGCGGGGCGGAGCTGGTGGTCTCCGTGGGGGTCGACGAGGTCGCTGGATCGGTGGTCGGGTCGGTCGGCTCCGCCGTCGAGGACTGCTCGCCCGGGTCCTGGGTGGGGGTCAGCGAGGGGACGGTGACGGGAGCGCTGTCCGCACCGCTGTCGGTGGCATCGCCGCCGGTGGCACTGCCGGAGCTGACATCGCTGCCGGTGGAACTCTGTCCGCCGGACCCGTCACCGCCGCGGGGCAGCGCCGAGTCGGTGGTGCAGGCGGTGAGCGCGAGCACCAGGGCCAGCAGTCCGGCGACCATCGTCGGATAGCGGCGCCGCGCGCGGCCCAGCGTCCCGGCCGGCCACGATCTGTGATCAACCGCGTACGGAGAGTGCTTCAAACTGCGACCGCCTTCGCGCCTGCGCCCAGCCCCGGGGAGAGTTCTCGACGGCTTGCTGCCGTACCAGAAGGATACCGACCGTCGGCGACGTCCCGGACGGTTCGGCCTACTCGGCGCCTGGACGCCCACCCGCTGGTGGGCCGTAGGGCGGAGACGCTCCGATTGGTCGGGGCTTCGGGCGGACACCCTCACCCGAAGGCGTCCGCGGCACCGGTCAGCGAACCAGCTTGCGGATCACCAGCGCCAGCACCAGCGCACCCACCCCGATCAGCGGATACTTCACCTTGGGGTTGTTCAGGATTGCCAGCGCCCTGCGCTTGCCCTCGTCCACCATCCGCTTCGGGTTCGCCCGGGTGGTCAACTCGTCGACCGCAGCGGCGAGGCCGTCTCGGGCGCGCTCGATCTCGGCCTGGATGGTCTCCGCGTCGCGGACCACGTGACCTCCCGGGTAGGCACGGACAGGACGGCCGCCGCGACGGCGACCGCTGGATCGACCTACCCTAACGCCATGACAGCCAATCCCCCGGCCGAGGGTGATCCCGCGCCGCCGTTTACGCTGCGCGACGCCGACGGCCAGCCGGTGTCCCTGTCCGACTTCGCCGGGCGGACGGTGATCGTGTACTTCTACCCGGCGGCGATGACCCCGGGTTGCACGACCGAGGCGTGCGACTTCACCGCGGCTCGGCCGCAGCTGGACACCGCCGGGGTGACGGTGATCGGGATCTCTCCGGATCCCCCGGCCAAGCTGGCCGAGTTCCGGTCCACCAGTTCGCTGGACCTGATCCTGTTGTCGGACCCGGACCGCACCGTGCTGCAGGCGTACGGCGCGTACGGGGAGAAGCAGAACTACGGCCGCACCGTGCTCGGCGTGATCCGGTCGACCTTCCTGATCGGCCCCGACGGTCGGATCGAGAAGGCTTGGCGGAACGTCAAGGCCACCGGGCACGTCGGGCGGGTGCTCGCGGCCCTCGGCGCGGGCTGACCGCCCGGCCCGGCAAGGGCCCTGTGCACGGACTGCGGACGTATGCTCGCCAGCAGCATCCTGGGGCCGTAGCCCAATTGGCAGAGGCACACGGTTTAGGTCCGTGCCAGTGTGGGTTCGAGTCCCACCGGCCCTACTTCGCAAGGTCGTCCCTGAAGACGCGTTCCGCGTCCAGAGTGCCGCCCGACCCTTCTTGAGGCTTCTTCGAACTCACCGGGCCACAGCTCCGACGATGACGGTCGAACAGGTCGAAGCCGTCGGGTTCGGTGCTGGCGGTAGTAGAGGCCCCTCCGGTGCTGCTGGGGGATGTCGCCGCGGTAGCTGTAGAGCCGGCGATGGTTGAACCAGTCGACCCAATCGGCGGCGGCCAATCCGACCTGGCGACCCCGAGCCACTCGGCGAAATGGCGTTCCCGCGGGAACTTCCTTTCTGACAAATCGCCCATCACCGCGGAGGGTCGTACCAACCCTTTGGTCGGCTAACACACCGTCACACAAGCGGAACGAGCCCTCGGTGCGGCTCGGGTTTCCGCTGACGGTGGTGCAGTCTGAATCGAACGGCCCGTCTGCTGTACCGCCGCTGGGCACGACCGCCCCGTCCGGTCAGCGATCCCCTGCGGCACAGCGAGCGCGGTCCATGGTTGAGGTGCCGCGACGGAGCCTCGGCGGCGGTGAATGGCCTCTGGGCGATGGTGCCGAATTCACCCGCGTCGGGTGGGTGACGAGTTGCCCGGAATCTGATGGTCGGGCCTGCTCGGCCACCTGACCACTAGTTCTTCGAGCAACCTCTCGATCTTGATGATCTGTTCGGCCGGGAGGTTGGGGAGGCGCCGTCGAAGCGCGTGGGTGATCGTTCGCTCGCCGCGTTCGACGAAGATCCCGGAGCGTGTGGCGTCTGTGATGCTGATGCGGTTGCGGCGGCGGTCGTTGCGGTCCGTGTGGGTCTGCACGACGCCGGCCTGCCGCAGTTGCGCCACGCTTTTCGATACCAAGCTCTGCGCCAAGCCGGTACGGGCGACGATCTCGCTGACGGTTGTTTCGCCGTGGCGGACGATGTCGTCGGTGACGGTGACTAGCCCGAGCGGCGGTCGCTCCTGACCGGGGTCGGCGGTCGCGGACAGGGCGACGTCGCGCAACTCTCGCGAGAGCCGGTACAACTGGCCAGCCGTCACCATCATCTGATGATACATCTCACCTGATGTATCTCAGGAGATGTAGTTATGCTGATCGGCATGGGATACATCGAGGTTTCCGGGCAGCGCGTGTGGCACCAGGTGACCGGGGAGGGTCCGCCGCTGCTGCTCCTGCACGGCGGGTTCGCCGGTGCGTCCTCGTTCAGCGCCCAGACTCCAGCCATGGTGGAGGCGGGGTTTCGGGTTCACCTGCCCGAGCGGCGAGGACACGCACACACCCCGGATGTGCCAGGTCCGGTGAGCTACTCGGTGATGGCCGACGACACCGTCGCCTACCTGGAGCAGGAGGTGCGCGCGCCGGCTCACCTGGTCGGATGGAGCGACGGCGCCGTGGTGGCACTGCTCGTCGCTCGGAGCCGGCCGGATCTGGTGGACCGCATGGTGCTCATCGGCCAGTACTACAACTCCTCGGGCAAGGTCCCCGGCGCTGATCTGGTCGCGTCGCTGGGCTCACCGGATGCGATCGCATTCCTGCGTCGTGGTTACGACCCGGTCTCCCCCGACGGCGCGGACCATTTCCCGGTCGTGCACGCCAAAATCATGCAGATGATCACAACCGAGCCTGAGATCGACCTGCAGACCCTCGCCGACGTCAGCGCCCCGACGCTGGTTCTTCAGGGCGACCGGGACGAGGTGACGGTCGAACACTCACTGGCCGTCGTCAACGCCCTTCCACACGCG
>DASSTH010000324.1:0-14059 GCA_035708025.1 Nakamurella sp.
CAATCCGGCTACCTCGATCAGCGCCGTCGGTCCACCGAGATACTGCACCGTCACGCCCGTCATTGCAGGGGCAACCCTCCTGCCGCAATGATGATTCCCCGCAGGTCGGTCCGACGACGCCCACCCATGCCCACCATTGCCCCGAGTCCGCGGTGCCCCGGATCGCCCCGCGACGGTTCGAGTGGGTTGCCGATGCGATCGTTATGAGCTCGTGATCTTCGGTCGCCCCGACGCAGCACTGTCCACGGGGTCGTTGTCGTACCCCAGTCGTACGTTCGTGTCATGACCGGTCGGGGGGAGCAAGTGGGCGGTGATGGGTGAGCGGCGCACGCGTCGCCGCGACCGGTGCCGCGCGCTGCACCGGGTCCGGTGACGGCGCCGCCGGGGCGGGGGTGTTCTCGGCGGTGGATGCCGAGCGGTGCGCGGGTATGCCCACCCCCGCCTGTGACGGCCGACGGGGTTCGGATCGGTGGCTGCGGATGATCCGGCGGCGGTGTCCGCCGCGCTGGCCGAGGCCGGGCGCCGGCTGGCCGCGATCCGGGAACAGATCGCCGCGCTGCGGGACCTGCCGTTGTGGACCGTCCGGGAGCAGAACCTGCTCACCCTGACCCGCGACGCGGAATCCACGCTGCGCTCCGGCTACGGGGTCCGGCTCGCCGGTGAGATATCCGAGCGTGGTGTCGCGCAGACCCTGTCCGTCCGCTCCCCCGCCCAGCTGCTGCGGTGGACCCGAATTCATCCCCCCACCACACATCGACCCCACCCGAAACCCAGACGCAACACCCACTTCCACCTACCCGACCTCCTCGCCAGCGGGTAGCACTGAAGCGCTGGAACGCAAACCCTAACGAGTTGCGACGAGACTGAAGGCCGCATCCAACTGAGGGACCCGCCGCGAAAGGCATGGAGTGCAGACGTCGCTGGCGCCCGCCCGATGTCGACTGCGCCGCCGTCGATGTCGCGTCAACCGCGACGGAGCAGCGCCAGGAACATGCCGTCGGTGCCGTGCCGATGGGGCCACAGCTGCACGGTCGGCCCGGCGCCCAGTTCCGGCACACCGGGCAGGTGCGGGCGCGCGTCCACCAGGTGCAGGCCATCGGGCCGCCGGGCGATCACCCCGGCCGTCTCGGACAGGTGAGGCGAGCACGTCACGTACGCGATCAGCCCACCCGGCCGCACCAGCCGGGCAGCGGAGGCAAGCAGTTCGCGCTGCAGCGCCACCAGGGGTGCGACGTCGCCCTCGGTCCGGCGCCAACGCGCCTCGGGACGGCGACGCAACGCGCCGAGCCCGGTGCACGGCGCGTCGAGCAGCACCCGGTCGAACGACGCGGACGGCAGGCCGGGCCGGCGACCGTCCGCCGTGTGCACCGTCACCGGAAGCCCGCGGGTCGCCGACTGCACCAACAGGGCTCGGTGCGGCGCAACTTCCACCGCGTCCAGGTTCGCGCCGCGCAGCGCGGCGAGCGAGCCGAGCAGGGCGGCCTTGCCGCCGGGACCCGCGGCCAGATCCAGCCAGCGGCCGTCCGGGCCGTCCAGATCGGCAGTGGCCAGGGCTAGTGCGACCAGTTGCGAGCCCTCGTCCTGCACACCCGCCGAGCCGTCGGACACCGCCGGAACGCGGCCCGGGTCGCCTCCCGGCAGGTACACCGCATACGGCGAGTACCGACCCGGCTCGCCATCCACCGCCCGCGCCAGGTCCTGCCGATCGATCCGGCCGGGCCGCGCCACCAGGTGGACGGCCGGTGGCCGGTCGTCGGCTGCCAGCGCGGCCGGCAATTCGTCGTCCGAGCCCAACGCGTCCGCCAGGGCCGAAGCGATCCACCGTGGATGGGCGGTGGCGAGCGCGAGCCTGGTCAGCACGTCGGTGGTCGCCGCCGGCGCCAGCTGTTCGATCCATCCGGCCAGATCGTTCTGGGACGCCCGGCGCAGTACCGCGTTCACGTAACCCGAGGCGCCCGGGCGAGGACCGGCGCGCACCAGGTCGACGGTGGCCGACACCGCGGCGTGCGGCGGTATGCGGGTGTGCAGGAGTTGGTAGGCACCCAGCCGTAACGCGTCCAGCACCGGACCGTCCAGCTCGCCCAGCGGTCGGTCGCCGCAGGCTGCGAGCACCGCGTCCAACTGCCCGAGCGTCCGGCAGGCGCCGTAGCCGAGTTCGGTGGCGAACGCCGCGTCCCGGGGCGACAGCGCTCGCTCGCGCAGCATCTGCGGCAGGACGAGGTTGGCGTATGCGCCGCGCTCGCGTACGGCGGCCAGCACATCCAGGGCCGCGCCGCGGGCCGGATCGTCCACCGGCGGGCGCCGGGTGGGTGGGCGGCGCGGCGGCCCCGCCGTGCGCCGGCGCGATCGGTCGCCGCGGGGCCCGGTGTCGGGACGCCGCGTCACGAGTGCTGCCCGCCCTGCGGCCCGTCCGACGCATCGACCGGTGCCACCGCATCGGGGTCGCCCCACCGCTCGCCGGGTGCCGGCCGCGCGCCGCGCGCCCAGTCCGCCGCCGGCATCGGGCGCTTGCCGGGAGCCTGCACGGTTCCCAGCCGCACCGCCCCGGAACCGGCGCCGACCAGCACCTGGCGCTTGCCTGCCGCCAGTTCGCCGGGCGCCAACCCGGACTCCGCAACCGGTTCCACCGGGCCCAGGGTGAGCCGACCCCAGCGGGTCGCGGTCCACGCGCCGGGGGCCGGAGTCACCGACCGGATCATCCGGTCGATGGCGAAAGCCGGTTGCTGCCAGTCGATCTCGGCGTCCACAGCGGTGATCTTGGGTGCCAGGCTGACTCCGTCCGCCGGTTGCGGTACGGGTCGCAGGCTGCCGTCCGCGATGCCGTCCATGGTGGCCACCAGCAACGCAGCCCCGGAGGTGGCCAGCCGGTCCAGCACCGCGCCGGCGGTGTCCCGAGGACCTATCGGCTCGGTCACCGTACCGTAGACCGGACCGGTGTCCAGGCCCTGCTCGATCAGGAACGTGCTGGCGCCGGTGATCTCGTCACCGGCGCGGATGGCTGCCTGCACCGGTGCCGCGCCGCGCCAGGCCGGCAGCAGCGAGAAGTGCAGATTGATCCAGCCGTGACGGGGAATCTCCAGCAGCCGCTGCGGAATCAGCGCCCCGAACGCCACCACCGCGACGGCGTCCGCGTCCAGCGCACGGAACTCGGACTCGAACGCGGGTGATCGAACGGACGCGGGTTGCAGCAGCGGGATGCCGGCCTCCCGAGCGGCCAGCGTCACCGGCGACGCGGACATCCGGCCGCCCCGGCCGGCGGGTGCATCGGGCCGGGTGAGCGCCGCGATCACCTGGTGCCGGGAGGCCAGCAGCGCCCGCAGCGAGGGCAGCGCGGTGGCCGGCGTGCCGGCGAACACCAGGCGCATGCGGTTCTCCTCGGGTGGTCGGGTCCGTCGGTCGATGGTCCGCGGGCGGCGCGGCCAGTTCACACCCACCGCCGCACGGGCACGGCCCCGTCGGCGCGCGGGGGTGGTGCGCTGGCCAGTCTACGAAGCGGTCCGGTTCGCCCCGGAAGGGTCTGCGTCGGAGAGCCTGGTGGTCGGCTCGGCCAGCGCGCCAGCCACCGCAACAGCAACGAGCCGCGACAGCGGCGGCCGGCCGGCGTCGCTGCCCGTCGCCGACCGCTGCGGGCACCGGTCAACGGAATGCTCCCGCGCCGTACCACCCGTGCTCCCGCGCCGCATGACCCGCGCTCGCCCGACGCACGACCCGTGCTTTCGCGCCGCATGACCCGCGGTCGCCCGACGCACGACCCGTGTTCCCGCGCCGGACGACCCTGCTCCCCCGCCGGACGCCCCTGCGCCCCCGCAGCACGACGCCAGCTCCGGCGCTGGACCACCGGTGTTGAGGCCCCGATCAGCCCAGTTCGGCGGGGTCGATGCGCAGCCGGACCGCGGTCTCCTTGCGAGCCGAGCGGGCGGCGGCCAGCACGCGCAACGCGGCGGCCAGCTTCTTGCGATGTGCCGCCGTGGTCCGCAGGAGGGCGCGGACCTCCGGTCCGTCCGGCGATCCCTGGCCCGAAGGCGGCGGTTCCGTGGGGACCGGCCCGAGCACCTCGCTGCCGGGGGGTAGGTCCAGCTCTCGCAGCGCGGCGCCGACGGCAGACTCCGAGCCTTCGAGGGAGGCCATCGCCACCGCGGGCGGGAAGCCGGTTTCCTGGCGACCGGCCAACTCCAGGGACGCGTGCCAGGCGGGGTCCCAGCGCACCAGGGCCTGCACCGTCGGGATCGAGCCGTCCGCACCCACCACCACCCGACCTCCGGCGGAGGCGGGTCGGACCAGCACCGCGGCTGCCATCCATCGGCGCAGCGCCTCTTCCGCGGCCCGCAGGTCGGCGCGCCCCAAGAGCAGCGCTCCATCCAGCAGTAACGCAGCACCGTAGCCGCCGTCCGCGATGGGCTCGGCCCCCGGCGTGGCCACCACGATGGCCGGCTCGGCCTCGACGGTGGCCAGCACCGACTGTCCGGCCGAGGTACGCAACCGCACTCCGGGAAATGCCCGGCCGATCTCCTCGGCGGTCCGGCTGGCCCCGGCCACGGTGGCGCGCACCCGGTCCGATCCGCAGGCCCGGCAGCGCAGGTTGGGCTCGGCGCGCCCGCACCACCGGCACCCGGGAAAGCGGGCGCCGCGGGCCAGTGCGAGCGGACCCTGACACTGCCGGCAGCGGGCGGGCCGACGGCAGTCGGCGCACGCCAGTCCCGGCAGGTAGCCCCGCCGCGGCACCTGGACCAACACCGGCGCATCGGCCGCGAGCGACGCCCGCGCCGCCGCGAACGCGGCCGGCGACAACCGGGCGTGCGCGGCGGGCGAATCGGCGCCGACGGCGAAGTCGTCACCGGCGGCTTCGATGCGCGGCATGCGACGGCGCAGTTCGGGCCGGTCGGCGGTGACCGGGTGCGCCCAGCCCGCATCCAGCAGCAACTGCGCCTCCGCGGTGCGGGCGAACCCGCCGATGAGCAGCGCCGCGCCCTGCTGGGCGGAGCGCAGCATCAGCACCTCGCGCACGTGCGGGTAGGGCGCACGTGGTTCGGCCAGCAGGTCGTCACCGTCGTCGAAGACGGCCAGCAGTGCCGGGTCGCGCACCGGCGCGAACGCGGCCGCCCGGGTGCCGGCGACCACCCGGACGCGCCCGTGGAGCACCGCCAGGAAACGCCGGTAGCGCTCGGCGGGGCCGAGGTCGGCGGACAGCACCAGGTGGGCCCGGGGCGGCAGTGCGGCGGTGAGCGCGGCATCCAATCGCGCCAGATCGCGTGCGTCGGGGACGATCAGCAACGCCCCGCGGCCGGCCCGGTGCGCAGCGGCGGCCGCCTCGGCCAGCCTGGCCGGCCAGTCCTCGCCGGGCAGCGCTTGCCACACCGCACGAGCCGCGCGGCCACCGGTGACGGCCCCCAGGAACGCCGAACCGGACGGGTAGGCCCGCCACGCTGTCCCCTGGCCTGCGGCGGCGGTGCCGGAATCCGGAGGACCGGCCTCGGGCCCGTCCGTCGGGGGGCCGCCGGCATTGGCGGGGAGCGCGGACTGCGGGCCGGCCGCCGGGGGGCTGCCCACAGTGTCGGGGTGCACAGGCCGCGGGCCGGCCGCCGGGGGGCTGCCCGCACTGTCGGGGTGCACAGGCCGCGGGCCGGCCGCCCCGGGGTTGCCCGGCCCGGCTTCCCCGTCACCGGCGGGCGGCACCGTCGGAGTGCCGCGCCCCGCCTCCCCGTCACCGCCAAGGGGCTCCGTCGCAGCGCCGCGCCCCGCCTCCCGGTCACGGTCCTCTGCACCCGATGACCCGAGGGGGGCGCGCTCGCTGTCCGACGGTCCGTCGGGCCGCACATCCGGCGACGGTTGTGGGCTCGCCGCCGCCTCGGCCCGGGCGTGCCGCGGCGGGATCGCCAGCCGCAGTACGTCGGCCATGGTGCCGGCGTACCGATCGGCCACCGCGCGGGCCAGCATCGCGATCTCCGGTGCGAGTACGGGTTCGGCCGACACGACCCGTTCCAGCAGCGCGAGCTTGCCGCCGTGCTCCGACGCGTCCCGCCGCTCCAGCAGGTAGCCGTCCACCAGCCGGCCCGCGAAACGCACCCGGACGCGGACACCCGGCCGGGCCTGGTCGTCCATGGACGCGGGCACCAGGTAGTCGAAGGGCCGGTCCAGGTGCGCCAGTGGTACGTCCACGGCCACCCGCGCCACCGGCCGGGACGCCGCCGGTTCCCGCGCGGCCGCGACGGCCCGGGGCGGGCGGCGGGTGGAGGCGACCGGTGTCATGTCACGTGGATATCACCCCGGGCCGTCACCCGACGCGGCCTGTCCACATCGTCCGGGCGCTCGCCGCGGACCCCATCACCGTCCTCGGGCGATCTCAAACGGCCTGCATGGATGAAAGTCGTCCCACTGGCCACACCCGTCACAGATCCGCGGCGATCATGCATGCCTGGGAAGTTGATCCATGCGGGAGCGGGGGCGGCCGCCCCGGCTACAGGCCCAGCACGTGCTTCAGGTCGTCCGCGCGGTCGGTGTTCTCCCAGGGCAACTCGATGTCCGTCCGGCCGAAGTGGCCGTACGCCGCCGTCGGCGCGTAGATGGGCCGCTTGAGGTCGAGATCACGGATGATGGCCGCCGGCCGCAGGTCGAACACCTGCCGGATCGCGTCGGCGATCTTGTCCGGATCCACCTGCTCGGTGCCGAAGGTCTCCACGAACAACCCGACCGGCCGGGCCTTGCCGATCGCGTAGGCAACCTGCACCTCGATCCGCTCGGCCAGACCCGCCGCGACCGCGTTCTTGGCCACCCACCGCATGGCATATGAGGCGGACCGGTCCACCTTCGAGGGGTCCTTGCCGGAGAACGCGCCGCCGCCGTGCCGGGCCATGCCGCCGTAGGTGTCCACGATGATCTTGCGGCCGGTCACGCCGGCGTCGCCCATCGGGCCGCCGACCACGAACCGGCCGGTGGGGTTGACGTACAGCTGGTAGTCGCGGGTGTCGATGTCCAGCCGGGCCAACTCCGGCTCCACCACCTGTTCGCGCACGTCCGGCGCCAGCAGCGCGTCCAGGTCGACGTCCTCGGCGTGCTGGCTGGACACCACCACGGCGTCCAGCCGCAGCGCGCGGTCCCCGACGTACTCGATCGTCACCTGGGTCTTGCCGTCCGGCCGCAGGTAGGGCACCACACCGGACTTGCGTACCGCGGTCAGCCGGCGGGCCAGCCGATGGGCCAGCGCGATCGGCAGTGGCATCAGCTCCGGGGTGTCCGAGCAGGCGTAGCCGAACATCAGCCCCTGGTCGCCGGCGCCCTGCCGCTCCAGGTCGTCGTCGGTCGCCCCGGTCCCGTCGTGCCGGGACTCCCAGGCGGCGTCCACGCCCTGGGCGATATCGGGCGACTGCGCGCCGATGGCCACGTTCACCCCGCAGGAGCGCCCGTCGAATCCCTTCGCGGAGGAGTCGTAGCCGATGCCCAGCACGGTGTCCCGCACGATGGTGGGGATGTCCACGTAGCCGGACGTGGTGACCTCCCCGGCCACGTGCACCTGCCCGGTGGTGACCATGGTCTCCACCGCGACCCGGCTGTTCGGGTCCTCGGTGAGCAGCCCGTCCAGGATCGCGTCGCTGATGGCGTCGCAGATCTTGTCCGGGTGTCCCTCGGTCACGGACTCGGACGTGAACAGGCGAGCGCTCATCGGCTGCCTTCCTTCCGCATTGTCGACACCGCCGGACAGCCGGGGCGCGACCGGCCGCCGCCGAGCCGGACGCTGGCCGTCAGGCCTTCGGGCCCGGCCCGGCGTGCTCTTGGGCTGTTGCTGCAGGATACGGCGGCGCCACCGGCGTGGCTGCAAGCCGGGTGGCGACGGCGTCGCACACCGCCGCGGCCAGCACCGCCTTGTGCGCCCGCGGCACCTCGCACACGCTGCCGTCCGATCCCAGGATGGTGGCCGCGTTGTCCCTGGCGCCGAACGCCGCGCCGCCGGTCACCTCGTTCACCACCAGCAGATCGCAGCCCTTGCGGGCCAGCTTGGCCCGGCCGTGCTCCAGCACGGTGCCGTGCTCGTCGCCGGTCTCCGCCGCGAACCCGACGATGACCGGGCGATCGGCGCCGCCGCGGCCGGTCACCAGGCCGGCCAGGATGTCCGGATTGGTGGTCAGCTCCAGCGGCGGCGGCTGCTCCCCCGGGACCTTCTTGATCTTGTGGTCGCTGCTCCGGGCGGGCCGGAAGTCCGCTACCGCAGCGGTCATCACGATCGCGTCGGCACCGGCGCTGAATTCGACGGTCGCCTGCTGCAGGGACCGGACGTCGGTGACGGGCACCACGTGCACCCCCGGCGGCGCGGGAAGGTCCACGTTGGCGGCGACCACCGTCACCGAGGCGCCCCGGGCCGCGGCCACCAGCGCGACGGCGTAGCCCTGCCGGCCGGAGGACCGGTTGCCCAGGAACCGCACCGGGTCCAGCGGTTCCCGGGTGCCACCCGCGGTCACCACCACCCGCCGACCCTCCAGGTCCCGGGGCAGGGCGTCCGGGCGGTGCAGCAGCAGCGTCGCCGCGGCGGCGATGTGCTCGGGGTCGGGCAGCCGGCCGGCCCCGCTGTCCGGCCCGGTCAGCCGGCCGACCGCCGGGTCCAGCACCACCACGCCGCGGGAGCGGAGCAGCGCGGTGTTGGCCACGGTCGCCGGGTGGGTCCACATCTCGGTGTGCATGGCCGGGGCGATCAGTACCGGCGCGCGGGTGACCAGCAGGGTGGCGGTGAGCAGGTCGTCGGCCAGCCCGGCGGCGGCCTTGGCCATCAGGTCGGCGGTGGCGGGGGCGATCACCACCAGGTCGGCCTGCTGGCCGGTGGCCACGTGCGCCACGGACGGCACATCGCTGAACACATCGGTGGTGACGGGATGGCCGGACAGCGCCTCGAAGGTCGCGGCCCCGACGAAGCGCAACGCCGATGCGGTCGGCACGACGGTGACGTCGGCACCGAGGACCTCCGGTGAGCGCAGCCGGCGCAGCAACTCGCACGCCTTGTAGGCCGCGATGCCACCACCCACCCCGAGCACCACCCGGGGCGGGCCGGCGGCCGATATGGGGTCCGCCGGGGAGATGCTCGTCACCGCTTCGGCGTCAGGCACCGGCGGCCGGCAGGTGGCTACTCGCCCTCGGTGTGCTCGAGCAGGTCGGCGTTGATCTCGCGCAGCGCGATGGACAGCGGCTTCTCCCGCGGCAGCGGGTCCACCAGCGGCCCGACGTACTCCAGCAGCCCGTCCGAGAGCTGGGAGTAGTAGTCGTTGATCTGCCGCGCCCGCTTGGCGGCGTAGATGGCCAGCGCGTACTTGGAGCTCGCCTTGGTCAGCAGCTCGTCGATCGGCGGGTAGGTGATGCCGGCGGCGGCGATCTGAGCGGCAGTGGGGGCGGCGCTGGTCATGGGGATCCGTCTCGATTCGTCGGTGGTGTCGCGGTCGGCCGCGCGGGCTCGGTCCACCCGGCAGGGCGGTGACGGCCGACGGCCTGGGACCGGGATCCGGACGCCGTTCAGGCCACCGGCGACCCCGGCCGGGCAGCAGCCATCAATGATACCAACGCGCTGACGGCGCTGGTGACGTCCGTGTTGATCACGGTGTGGTCGAACTCGGTCTCGGCCGCCAGCTCCAGCTCCGCCGCCGCCAGCCGCGCCTGCACGGCCGGATCGTCCTCGGTGCCGCGGGTCACCAGCCGGCGCGCCAGCTCCTCCAGGGACGGAGGGGCGAGAAACACCAGCACCGCCTCGGCACCCAGGCCGGGGGCCTGCCGGACCTGGCGGGCCCCCTGCACCTCGATCTCCAACAGCACGTCGGTGCCGGCCGCCAGGTGCTCCTCCACCGGGCCGCGCGGGGTGCCGTACCGGTGGCCGGCGAACGTGGCGTGTTCCAGCAGCTCCCCCGACCGGACCATGCGGTCGAACTCCTGCTCGGTGACGAAGCGGTAGTTGACCCCGTCCACCTCGCCGGGCCGGGCCGGCCGGGTGGTGACCGACACCGAGTACCACAGGTCCGGGGCGACCCGGCGCAGCCGGGCCAGCACCGTGCTCTTGCCCACCCCGGAGGGACCGGACAGCACGAAGAGCCGGCCGCGGGGGCGGCGCCGCCCGGCTGCCTGCGACATGCTCGGCGCCGATCGGCCGGTCAGTACCCGAACTCGGCCAGCAGGGCCTGCTTCTGCCGTTCGCCCAGCCCACGCACCCGGCGGCTGGGGGCGATGTCGAACTGCTCCATCAACTGGGCCGCCCGAACCTTGCCGACCCCGGGCAGCGCCTCCAGCAGCGCCGAGACCTTCAGCTTGGCCAGCGCCTCGTCGTTCTCCGCGTCGGCGAGCACCTGCTTGATCGACGTTCCGCCGCGCTTGAGCCGCTCCTTCAATTCCGCCCGGACCCGGCGGGCGGCAGCGGCCTTCTCCAGCGCTGCGGCGCGCTGCTCGGGGGTCAGTTCAGGCAGTGCCACTTCGGCCTCACTTCGTACGTGGTGGTGCATGGATGGAGTGTCGTGCGCCGGGCGGATCGCTGTCGGACCGACCGCCGGACTCATGCGAACCTACCGATGCCCGTTGCGAGCGGCAAACACCACCCCGCCGTTGGCGGCCGCAGGTCCCTGGACGGCCCGCACCGCAGGCGGCCGGCCACCCGGGCGCCGCCGGTAGCATCCCGCGGGTGTCCCTCCGGCGCCGTCGACCCGACCTGTCCGTGGTGATCGTCTGCTACGACATGGAGCGGGAGCTGCCCCGCACGCTGCGCTCGCTGTCGTCGAGCTACCAGCGCGGCCTGCACGGCGTGGACTACGAGCTCCTGGTGGTGGACAACGGCTCCCCGCGACCGGTGGACCCGGTGGCGCTGGCCGCCATCGACCCGCGCATCCGGGTGCACCGCATCGAGCAGGCCGCCCCGTCACCGGCCGCCGCCGGCAACCTGGGGATCGCGCTGACCACCGGCCGCACGGTCGGCCTGATCCTGGACGGCGCCCGGATGGTGACGCCCGGAACTTTGGCGACCGGGCTGCGGGCGGCCGCCACCCACCCCCGCCCGATCGTCACCACCCTGGCGTGGCACCTCGGTCCACAGCACCAGTCGATCTCGGTGGCGGCCGGTTACGACAGCTCGGCCGAGGACGCGCTGCTGGAGCAGATCGGTTGGCCCGCCGACGGCTACCGGCTGTTCGAGGTGTCCAGCCTCGCCGGAGCCAATCCCGGCGGGTTCTTCGGACCGGTCAACGAGTCGTGCTGCCTGCTGCTGTCCCGCCGGCTGTGGCAGGAGGTCGGCGGGCTGGACGAGCGGTTCGACCAGCCCGGCGGCGGGCTGGTCAGCCTGGACCTGTTCGAGCGCCTGCTCGCGCTGCCGGAGACCGAGCTGATCGTGCTGCTCGGCGAGGGGTCGTTCCACCAGCACCACGGCGGCGCGTCGACCAGCCCAGGGGCTCCCGGCGGCGCCTGGGCCGAGCACTACCAGCGGCTGCGCGGTCGGCCGTACCAGCACCCGCAGGTACAGCCGACGTACTTCGGCCGGCTGCCGGGGCCGGCGCTGCGCTGGCTGACGGGTGATTGAGCGGCGGCCGAGCGTCACACCGCCGCGATCCGGGCCACATATCCCGACACCTCGGCCGGCTCGATCGCCGGCTCCGGGTCCAGCTCCCAGTCCCGGTACAGCGGCCCCGGCAGCATCTGGCCGAGCAGCGGCCGCAGGATCTCCACGTCCTCCGCGGTGAAGAAGCTGCGCCAGTTGCCCGCCCGGCCACTGCGCCGGGTGTGGCCGAACCGGCCCAGATCCACCTCCGCGACCCGGCTGGCCATCGGCACCCCCAGGTAGTCCGACAGCGCGCCGGTCCGGTCGCCGACCAGGTCCTCGTACGGCAGCACCAGCCGGTCCCGCTCGACGCCGTCGTGGATGTAGTTCTCGAAGCGGCGCTTGTCGGCGATGTCCGTCACCCTGGCCCACAGATCGATGCCGTACAGCGACTCGAAGATCCGGCACAGGCCGCGGAACGAGATGCTGCCCGGGTCACGTTCCTTGGCCCGCAGCGCGTCCAGCCAGCGGGCCGCCACCTGGGCGCGGGGTTCCGGGATCAGCCCGTCGTCGCGGGCGATCTTGGCGTGGTACAGCAGCTTGGAGACCATCTCGTCGCGGGCGTCCCGGGTGATGAACACCACCTTGTCGACGGGGAATCCGAACTCCGCGTGCACGATGGCGTCCAGATGGCGCCGCCGGCCGGCGAAGTGCTCCCACAGGATCTTGATGGCCTCGTTGCCGGTGCGGGCGCGGCTCTGCTCGGCGAACACCAGCACCGAACCCGGCTCCATCACCAGATCGCACGGCTCCAGCGACTGCCGGATCAGCGAGACCAGCGCGGTGGTACCGGTTTTGGCCTTGCCGACCACCAGAACGCGCATGCTCGCTCCTCGCCTCGTGCGGCCACCGGATCCGGTGCCGCCCCGGCAGGGACCCTAACAAGCCGGCGGAGCAACCCGGCATACTGCGACGATGCCCCATCTGCTGCTGGCCGGCGCTCCGACCGGGTGCTGGACCAACCTCGGCGACGAGGCGATCCTGGCCGGCATGGTCGACGCGCTGCGCGCGGTCATCCCGGGCGTGCGGCTGACCGTGGTCAGCAGCAGCCCGCCGGGGACGCACGAGCGGTACGGATGCCAGGCGGTGCGGTTCGACGACCTGCCCGCGCTGGCCCGCGCGGTGGCCGGCTGCGACCTGCTGGTGCTGGGCGGGGGCTCGATCTTCTTCGACTACTGGGAGTGCGACGCCGCCGCGGTGCTCACCCCGCGGCACCAGGGGATCTCGCTGTGGACGGGACTGGCGCTGCTGGCCGCCGCGGACGGCATCCCGGTGATGACCTACGGGGTGGGGGTCGGTCCGCTGCGCACCGCGGACGGCGCCCTGCTGGCCAAGGCGGCGTTCCAGATCGCCAGCGAGGTGACCGTCCGGGACACCGCCTCCCGGCGCGAACTCACCGCCCTGGGTCTGCCCGACGAGGCGGTGACGGTGACCGGGGATCCCGCGCTGGGCGTGACAACGACCCCGGTACGCGGGGGCGGCGAGCAGGACTCCGTTCTCCCCGTCACCGATGCTTCGTCCGGACCCCTGCTGGGTGTGGCGCTGCGGGAATGGGACACCGGCGTGGACCCCGGCGAGTGGGCGGCCGCGCTGGCCGCCGCGGTGGACCAGCACCTGGAACACACCGGCGGCAGCGCCGTGTTCGTGCCGTGTCACCGTCCGGTGTCCTGGCCGCTGACCGACGACCCGGCCGCCGCCCGGGCGGTGATCGAGCGCATGACGCACGCCGACCGCGCCACCGTGCTGCCGGTGGATCAACCCTGGCAGCGGCGGGCGGAGGCGCTGGCCGGCTGCGACTCGGTGCTGGCCATGCGCTATCACGCGGCGCTGTTCGCGCTGCGGGCCGGCGTGCGCACGGTGGGCCTGAACTACGACCCGAAGGTGGCCGGGCTGTTCGCGGACTGGGGGCTGCCGGACATGTGCCTGGAGTTGGCGGACGCCGCCAAGGACCCGCAGCGGCTGGCCGGCCTGCTGGCCGGCGAACCGGCCGCCGGTGCCCCGCCCGACCTGGTCACCGGTATCTGGGTCGGCGGCAGCCGGCTGCTGCGCCGCGAACACCGGGGCGCCACGCTGGCCGCGGGCCTGCTCGCCACTCCGTCCGGCAGCGCCCCCGCCTCGCCCGACAGCAGCGCGTCGCCCGGCAGCGCTGCCGCGCCGTCCCGGGATGCCGTGCGGCAGCTGCTGTCCCGAATGGCGGCCACCACTGGCGAGCGGCCCGCCGAGATCACCGCCGCGCTGCAGCGGCTGGCCGATCGGATCGGTGGGGTACCGGCCCGCCGCGGCACGGTGGCGATCCTGACCAACCGGCTGCTGGACCGAGACACCGGCGAGGTGCGCATCGGCGGCGCGGAGCGGTACGCGCTGGCGCTGGCCCGGCTGCTGCGCGACCTGGGGCTGGACCCGGTCTTCTACCAGGGCGGCGGCAACTGGCCGGTGGGCGACTTCTTCGGCTTCCCGGTGCACCCGATCCCGTTCGGCGAGGAGCTCTCGGAGTTCCAGTTCGGCATCGGCGAG
>DASSTH010000325.1:0-2033 GCA_035708025.1 Nakamurella sp.
CATGCTCGCCTTCCGAGACAAGCCGCCGTTGCTGCGGGAGATCGCCGGCGCGCTCGATCCGGGCGGCAGGTTCGCGTGCACGGTGGAGGTGGGCGATCCGCTGACCGCCGCGGAACGGACTGCCATGCCGGACGCCGACACCGTCTGGCCGATCCCGTTGCCGCAGTTCGTCGAGCTGCTGGCGGCGGCCGGGCTCCGGGTGCGCTGGCAGCGGGACAACTCGGCGTCCCACCGGGACACGGTGGACGGGCTTGTCGCCGCGTTCAGTGCCGGCCGTCCGGCAATCGCGGCGGCGCTGGGGGAGCGGCCCATCGGCTCCCTGTTGGCCGGGCACCGGCTGTGGAGCAGGTGGCTGCACACCGGCCGGATCCGCAAGGTGGCGATCGTGGCGGAGCGCGTCTGACGCCGGCTAGGGCCGCTCGCCCGTCCGCCCGGGGGGAATGCCCAGCACGTCGACGTGCCCGACCGTCGCCACCAGCCCGCCGCGCGCCGCGGCCGCCAGCCGCTGGTCCAGCCATCGCGCGATCCGCCCCGAGTCGCCCGGCATCTGCTCGCCGGCCGCCTGGGCGCGACCGTGCAACCAGGCCGCGGTGAGGTCCCGGTCCGCGGATCCCAGCCGCCATGGGGTGGGCACGGCGGTGACGGTGTATCCGCGAGCCCGCAGGGCCGCGGCCGCATGCTTGCCGGCGTCCGGTCCCAGGAGGTGCGAACGGTGCTGGTGCGCGTTGAACGCCTCGTTGACCAGGTCGTCGTCCGGATGCTCCGGACGCAGGGTGACGTGGCCGGTCACGCTCAGGCTGAGCAGGACCGCGGCGTCGGAGGCGACGGCGGGCCGCAGCAGCGTGGCGATCTGGTCTGCGGTCAGCAGGTCCAGCAGCGCCTGGCAGGTCACCACGTCCGCCGGCCGTGCCGCCAACAGGCTCGGCAGTTCGGCCAGGTCCGCCACCACCGGTTCGGCCCATCCGTCGGCCACCGGTGTGGCGAGGGCCAACAGGTCGGCGTCGCGGTCGATCAGCCGCCAGCTCTGCGCAACCGGGAGTCGCCAGCGTAGCCAGGCAGCCCCCGCCCCGGTGCCGGCCCCGACGTCGACCAGCCGGACCGCCCGACGGGCGCCGCCCGCGGAGCGGGCCAGCAGGTGCCTGGTGAGGTCGGCGACCACCGTCGCGCCGTGGGCGGTGCGCGCTCGCGCGTCGGCCGGCCCGCGCAACGCCAGCCACCGCGGGTCGACCCGGATCGTCGAGGCGGTCACCGGGGGACCACCCCGCCGATGTCCGACGGATCCGCCCGGCCGATGTCCAGCGCGTCCGCCCGGAACCGCTCGGACAGCGCGTACCGCAGCAGCACGACGTCGCCGATCTGGCGTACCTCGGCCAGCGAGCCACGCCGCTCCGGATGCCAGGGGAAGCACCCGTCATCCACGAAGCGGCGCGCCCGGGAGTCGCCGACGAACACCGGCGCCACCACCAGATGCAGTTCGTCGGCCAGGTCCTCCACCAGGAACTGGGTGTGGACGGTGCCGCCGCCCTCGACCATCAGGCGGCGGATCCCGCGCCGGTGCAGGTCCGCGCTGACCCGCCGCATCCGGACCGGCCGGCCGCCGTCCACCACGGTGGCCACCCCGTCCAGCATCCGGTGGGCGTCCGCCAGCACGTCCGAACTGCAGTAGACCAGTTTGTCCTGGCCGGTGGCGAAGAACGCCGCAGCGGGGTCCAGCTTGGCCCGCTCCGTCACCGTCACCTTCACCGGCGCCGGCGGCATGCCCCGTGCCGTGCGCGCGGCGATCCGCTGCGGGCTACGCACCAACAGCCGCGGGTCGTCGTTCCGGATGGTGGCCGCGCCGACCATGATCGCGTCACAGCCCGCCCGCACGGCGTCCACCCGGTCGAAGTCCGCGTCGTTGGACAGGATCAGCCGGTCGCCGGTGGCGCTGGAGATGTAACCGTCCAACGAGATGCTGCAGCTCAGCACGGTGTACGGCAGATGGTCGGGGGGCGGGTCCGCCGGGCCGGGTGCGGGCCGGGCGGGGACGAGCG
>DASSTH010000326.1:0-8426 GCA_035708025.1 Nakamurella sp.
AGGCCACCTTCTCGGTCGGCGGGCTGATCGTGTCCGGGCTGTGGATCATCTTCAATTCCCTGGTCCGACGTCTCCTGGCGGTACATCTACGTGGTCGGGGTGATCCCCGCGTTCCTGGTGGTGCTGCTGCGCAAGGTGATCCCGGAGTCCAAGCAGTGGATCAACCGGCGAAAGTCCTCCGTCCGGGCGCTGATGGCCGAGTTGAACGACGCCGAATTGCGCAGCCGACTGATCAAGGCGTTGCTGGTGTCCATCGCCGTCACGGTCGGGTTCTGGGCCGCCAGCTCGTATCTGCCCACCTATGTGGGATCCCTGGCGCCGGAAGGACGCACGCAGTTCTACACCGGATGGGCGGGCGCGGTCTACAACATCGGCGAGATCATCGGATGCATCGTCTTCGGCTTCTGGGCCGAGCGGTGGGGTCGCAGGCCCACCATGGTCATCTATTCCGCGGGATCGCTGATCATCGTGCCGGTGGTGTTCGAGCTGGTCGGCGACGCCGGCATCGCCGTGATCCTGCAGATCGTGGCCGGCTACCTGACCGGAGGCATCTACAGCTGGTTCACCGTGCACACACCCGAACTGTTCCCCACCGCCGTGCGGTCCAGCGCGATAGGCCTGATCTTCAACCTGTCCCGGATCCTGGCGGCGGCCGGGGCACTGGTCGCCGGAACTCTGGCCGGTGCGCTCGGCGGCGTGGGCAATGCCGCGTCGGTCTTCGCGGCGGCGTACATCCTGGGCATCGTCTTCGTGCTGATGCTGCCGGAGACCAAGGGCAAACCGCTGCCCTTGTAACCCGTCACGCCACTGCCCCGACATCCCCGTCACCATGGCAGTCCCGTCACCACAGCAGTTCCGTCACCACAGCAGTTCCGTCAACACAGCAGGAGCAACGATGAGCGGCGCCCGGCGTCGACCGGCCATGTGGATCCCCGACGACAGCCCCTACGCGGCGGACAGGTCGCTGTACGACCGGATCGCCGACACCGCCGGACGGACGCCCGTCTCGGCCTTCTCGGTGGACATCGGGCAGGGTAAGGCGTGGGAACTCTCGGCCGGCCAGGTGTGCCGGATCGTGGTCCGCGCCGGCTCGCAGGTCGGCGATCTGAACCTGTGGAACCGGGCGGACCCGCGGGAGCACTTCTGGGCCGCCCGCACCCGCCAGTTCCACGGAACCCACGTCAGCACCTACGACCGGCTGTGGTCGACGCTGCCGTGGATGCGGCCGATGGTCACCATCACCGCCGACACCGTCGAGTACGGGACCGATGCCGAGGGCGGCCGGTGCCACGACCTGCTGGGCACCCGGTGCGATCCCTACGTCAGCACCCTGATCGCCGGCCGGGCGTTCGACCACCACTGCCACTCGAACCTGGTTCGCGCCGTACTCCCCTACGGGCTTCGCGAGCAGGACGTGCACGACGTGCTGAACGTCTTCATGGTCACGGGGCTGTCCGACGACGGGGACTACTGGATCAGCGGCAGCCCCGGCCGCGATGGCGACTACCTCGAATTCTTCGCCGAGATCGACCTGCTGTGTGCGATCTCCTCCTGCCCGGCCCGGGACGTCAGCGCGGCGCCGTGGGGTCTGACGGATGAGGACCTGGCCGGCAGCACCGCCGGCCTGGAGATCGAGGTGTCCGACCTGCCGGACGGCGTGCTGGACGGCTGGCACAGCCCGCAGCCGGTGCCGTACCGGGGCCGGCATGGCATCACGGTGCCGGAGGACGACGGCCGGCTGTGACTCCCGGGAGCTTCGGCCCCGCGTGGTAGATTGGTCGGACGTCCGACGAATTTTGGCGCGGCAGTTCCGGCGCTCACCAGTCCACGACGGAGGCACCCGATGACCGAGGGCACCGCAGCAGAGCGTTCGGTGTGGATGCAGGAGTTGCGCTGGCAACAGGTCGAGGAGTACCTGAAGACCGAGCGGATCGTGCTGGTCCCGATCGGCAGCACCGAGCAGCACGGACCGGCCGGACCGCTGGGTGTGGACACCTACGTGGCCATCACCCTGGCCGAGGACACCGCGCAGCGCACCGGAGTGCTGTGCACGCCACCCCTGTGGTTCGGCGACTCCTCGCACCACATGGCGTTCCCCGGCACCATCTCGGTGCGCACCGAGACGATGATGCTGATGGTTCGCGACATCTGCCGCAGCCTGGCCCGCCACGGGTTCGACCGGATCGTGCTGATCAATGGGCACAAGGGGTCCAACCTGGCCGCGCTGAACTCCGCGGTCCGGGCGCTGCACGAGGAGGAGTTGCCGGGCGTGTTGTTCGCGGTCGCGGACCCGCTGCACCTGGCCCGCTCGGCCGCACCGGCCATCAAGGGCACCAACGAGCACCACGCCGGCGAGCTCGAACTCTCACACGTGATGCACCGCTTCCCCGGCCTGGTGCGCGCCGACCTCGCCACCGATGAGCACGTCGACTTCCAGCAGGTGTTCGGCGGTTTCGTCGGCAACGACCTGTTCGGCCCGGCACCGGACGGGGTGGAGATCACCTGGTCCGGCGCGGAGGAACGGGAGATGGCACCCAGCGGAAGCCTGAGCGCCTCCACCGGTCTGTCCGACGAGAAGGGCAAGGCCTACCACGATCACATCGTCGGCAGGCTGTGTGAGCTGGTGGAGTGGTTGCGGCGCTACGACGGCCCGATCGGCCGCCGCTCCTCCCCGGCGGCCGGCTAGCCGCGCTGCCATGCGCCCGCGCACCGCCGTCACCGAAACCGCCACGCGCAATTGGAGCGTGTACGGCGGCGTGACCCGCGAACTCGCCGAACTGGTGGCTACCCTGGCCGCCGCCGGCGAGCGGCGCCTACCTCCGGAGGACGAACTCGGTACGCGGCTGGGCGTCAGCCGCCCCACCATCCGATCGGCCCTGCAGGAACTGGAGAGCCAGGGTCAGATCCGCCGCCAGCACGGCCGCGGCACGTTCATCAACAGCCATGCCCTCGGCCTGGCGGTCAATGTGGCACAGGACCGGACCTTCATCGACATCCTGACCGACCTCGGCTACACCCCGCGCATCCGCGTGCGGGGGCTGCGGGCCGCCGAGCTGACCCGCGAGCAGGCCGACCGGCTCGGTCTGGACGCGCCGGAGCCGGCCTGCGTGGTCGAGCGCAGGTACGACGCCAGCGGCAAGCCCGCCATCCTGGTCGTCGACGTGGTGCCGCAACGGTTCCTGCCCCGTCCGCCCGGACAGCTCACCGCCGAGGACTCCACCTTCGACTTCATCAACCGGCACACCGGCCGGTCGGTGAGCTACTCGGTGGCGAGTATCCGCCCGGTGCTGGCCGACGAGCGGGTCCGCACTGCCCTGCGCCTGGCCGCGGACAGCCCGGTGCTGATGCTCGATCACCTGCACATCGATCAGGACGATCGGGCCGTGGCGCTGACCGACGCCTACATCAACGACCGCTACCTGCGGTTCTCGGTGGTTCGCACCCGCTGAGCGCCGGGGATGAGGTGGCAGGTGCGGCACCGCCCGGCAAGACACGGTCCGGCGGGACCCGTCCAGGAAGAGGGAATGCGCAGTGGAGTTGTCGGTAGACATCAGGGTTCCGGTCGGCACCACCCTGCCGGGCCTGGCGGACTTCGCCGCCCGATGTGAGCAGGCCGGCCTCAACGGCGTCGGGGTTCCCGACCACCATCACACCGGCCGGGACGCCTACCTGGCGCTGGCCGCGATGGCGCAGCGCACCAGCCGGCTGTCGCTCTACCCCGCCACCTCCAACGTGGCCACCCGGCATCCCCTGGTGCTGGCCGCCCTGGCCAACTCGCTCGCCGAACTCGCGCCCGGCCGCGCGCTGATCACACTGGCCCCCGGATTCCTGTCGGTGGAGAACGCCGGCGAACCGCAGACCCGCCGCCAGCAACTCGGCGAGGCAGTGCGCGCGGTGCGCGGGCTGCTCGACACGGGTGCCGCCCGGTATCGCGACCACGAGCTGCACCTGACGCACCGTCCGCCGGACGGCTCCCGCGTGCTGATACTGGCCTCCGGGCCCAAACTGCTGGAACTGGCCGGCGAGGTGGCCGACGGCGTCATCATGCTCGTCGGTCTGCATCCGGCCGGGGTGCAGGCCGCCCGCGAGCATGTGCGACGTGGCGCCCTGCGCGCCGGGCGTGATCCGCAGAGCCTGGAGGAGATCCTGATCGTGCCGATCGGGCTGGGCGACCGGGAGAGCTCACATCGTTGGCCGCGGACCTGGTTCCGCGCCGGCCAGCCGTGGATGAGCTATCCCAGCGTGTCCAACCTGCGCTGGCTGCGGCACGCCGACATCGACCTGCCGGCGGACCACACACCCGACGACATCGACCAGGACCTGGCGGACCGCATCTGTGACGCCTTCGGCCTGTTCGGCTCGCCGGAGGAGTGCGCCGAGCGACTGCTGCGCGCCCAGCAGGAAACGGGTATCAGGCATGTGTTCCTGTTCCCCGCGCACGACTCGACCGACAATTACCACCTACCCGAGCGGGAGGTCGAGGCGTTCGGCCGGGTGATCGGACCCGCCCTGCGCGCCGCATCGTCGGCTGCCGCCACACCCGGAGGATCGTGAGATGACCACAACACTGGAAGAGCAGTCGGGGGACGGCCGGGCGCAGCTGTCGCCGGCCACCGCACGCAGCCGGTTCCGCGACGGGCTGGTTTCCAACACCAGCGGCTACGCCACCGGATTCGCCCAGGCGAACCTGGTCGCGCTGCCGGCGGACTGGGCCTTCGACATGCTGCTGTTCGCCCAGCGCAACCCCAAGCCGGTGCCGCTGCTGGAGGTGACCTCCCCCGGTGCCACCCACACCGAACTCGCCCCGGGCGCGGACCTGCGCACCGACCTGCCCCGCTACCGGGTGTGGCGCGACGGCGTGCTGGTCGACGAGCCCACCGACGTCACCGATCTGTGGCGGGACGACCTGGTCACCTTCCTGATCGGCTGCAGCTTCACCTTCGAGTCGTCGCTGCTGACCGCCGGGGTGCCGGTGCGCAACATCGAGCAGGGCAGGAACGTCTCGATGTACCGGACCACCACCCCGTGCCGGCCCGCGGGCCGACTGTCCGGGCCACTGGTGGTGTCCATGCGGCCCATCCCGGCCGGCCTGGTCGCGACGGCGGTGCAGGCGACCGCCCGCATGCCCGCGGTGCACGGGGCACCGGTGCACGTCGGGGCGCCCGAGGCGCTGGGCATCACCGACCTGGATTCGCCCGACTACGGCGATCCGGTGCAGTTCCACGACTCCGACGTGCCGGTGTTCTGGGCCTGCGGGGTGACACCGCAGGCGGTGCTGCTGGACGCCAAGCCGCCGTTCGCCATCACCCACGCCCCCGGCCACATGCTGATCACCGATGTGCCGGACTCGCAATACCTGGAACCGTGAGGGGCAGCGCGTAGTCGGTCCCGCCCCAGTCCAGCATCACGCAGGCTTCGTCACCCACCACCCAGCCGTCATGGCCGGGCGGCACCGACACCACCTCACCCGGGCCTGCCACCGCCTCGGTACCGTCGTCCATCCGCACCGCAAGGCGGCCGCTCAGCAGATAGCCGACGTGGAAGATCCCACAGGACTCCGTGCCCACCAACGGCTTGACATGCCGGGACCACCGCCAGCCCGGGTCGAACGTCATCCGGCTGACCGGACGCCCACCGAGGTCGACCACCGCCACCTGGCCGCGCTCGAAGGGTCGTGTCTCGTCGGCGTCCTCGAAGCTCCGCGCGCTCAGGATCATCGATCAGTCCTCGCCGGTGACGGGGTCGATGATCCCGCTGATCTGGGTGATCTCGTCGCACGGGAAACCGCCGATCCTGGCGTGCTGGCGGATCTTCGCCTCGTTGTCGGCGTTGTAGACGCAGAACAGCCGATTCCCGGTGACGTAGGACTGCACCCACTGGATGCCCTCGCCCACCTGTGCCAGCACGGCGTTGGACTTGGCGGACAGGTCATGCAGCTGGTCCGCGGTCATGGTGCCGACACCGTGGACCTCCCGCCGGATCAGGTACTTCGGCATGCTCGCTCTCCCTTCGGCTCCCGGGCGGCCCGGCTGGCCGCCGCATCTGGGATGCCTCCACCGTGCCCTGTCGGACGGCTCGTGTCATGAGGCGAACACCCCAGCAGGTCAGCGCGAAGCGATCACACCAGCCCGTGCTCCATGGCGAACAACGTTGCCGCCGCGCGGGTTCCGACGCCGATCTTGGCGTAGATGTGTTCCACGTGGTTGCCGACGGTCTTGGCCGTCACGCCGAGGGCCCTGGCGACCTGCCGGTTGGTGCGGCCGCTGGCCAGCAGGCCGATCACCTCGACCTCCCGGGGTGTGAGCCCGGCCGGCCCGCCGACCGGCCGCGGTGTGCGCTGCCCCGCCGCTGCCAGCACCGCGTCCACCGCACGGGCGTCCAGCCGGCCCGCGGTGGCCTCCCGTCCGAGTGCGCGGGCGGCGTCGGCCGCGTCCTTGGCCGGGCGGTGCGGCCGCTCTTCGATACTGGTGCGGTAGCAGTCGGCGGCAGCCAGGATGCGCGCCGTCATCGGTAGGTTCGGGGCGGTTCGCGCCCGGTGGTAGCCCGAGCCGTCCAGCCGTTCATGGGCGCTCGCGGCGACCTGGCCGATGGCGTGCAATTCCGCGGGCTGGGTCAACATGCGTTCGGTGTAGTAGGAGTGCAGCCGGATCCGCTCCATCTCCACCGAACTCAAGGCGGTGGTCTTGTCCCAGATGGTGTTGGGAACGCCGATCCTGCCGATGTCGTGCACCAGACCGGCCCGCCGGACCAGCCGGATGTCGTCGGGCGGCAGCCCGCAAACCTGCGCGGCCTGCCCGGCGAGGTCTGCGACGGCCCGGGAATGCCCGGTGAAGTAGGGCGACTTGAGGTCCGCCCAGTCGGCCAGCGCCTCTAATGCGTCATCCAACTCCCCCTCCGACATCGGGCGTGCCGCCGCGGGATCGGCCGCCAGCAGGTCCGACCAGGTGTCATCGACGCCGTCCGGCAGCCCGGCCAGCAGTTGCTCCGCGTTGGCGCAGAACAGGTAGGCGAGCGTGGGGTCGAACTGGGTTCCGCGGCGATCCCGCACCACCCGCACGGCCGCGTCGACGCCGCTGCGCGCATGGTGCACCTCGGCCACATCGGCGATGTGCCACGCCCGGATGGTCGCCGAGATGTCGGTACCGGCCAGTTTCGCCGGCAGGCCCTTGCCGTCCCAGCGGGCGAAGACCTGGCGCAGCGCGGCGCAGACCGGATCGGGCAGCCCGAACCGGCGGGCGACCTGCTCGGTGACCTGGCAGTGTGCACGCAGCGACTCCTGGACGCTCTTTGCCCCGGTCGCCACCAGTGCTGCGGCGCGACCGACCCGCCGGGGGGCCGATTCGCCGGGGGCCACCCGCCGCAAGAGGTAGCCCAGGAAGGGCAGCGGACGCATGTCGAGGTCGTAAACGCCCGCCCGGTAATCGATGTCGTCCCCGAACCGGGCAGCCGCGTCGTAGGAGTCGGCGATGCAGCCGACCCACCCCATCAACGCCACGTGGTACAGATCGGACTCGGACTCCGCGAGCCCGGCCAGCGTGCCCAGTCGCTGCGCCAGCAGGCACGACCGGGCCACGTGGCCCATGGGCTGACCGAGACCGAGGTCCACCGCCAAGGACATGGCGCCGAGAACCTCTGCGAGCCGCACCCCGCCCCGCTGCCGCATCCGCCGAGGGTAACCGCGCGACCAATTCCGGGCAATACGGTCGTTCCGCTGGGCGACCGGGGCGCCGTCAGCCGTTGGTGATCCGGACGGCATAGGCTCCGGTCTCGCTCCGCTCGCCCGTGACGCGCACGAACGGGAAGATCACCTGCTGGTCGCCGGACGCCGTCTCGGTGATGGTCAACGGGTTGCCTGCAGTGGGTTCGTCGATGGTAGCCAGCAGTTCTGCGCCGAAGACCGAGCACAGGTCAGGGCCGACACAGAAGAGCGTGACGTTATAGATCTCCAGGGAGAGATGCGCCTGCGCCGGGTCGAAGTCGAAACTCACCGTGTAGGTCGTCAGGTCGCCGGGACCCGAGGCGAACCGGAACACGTCATCGTCGTCCGGGCAGCGGACGCCCGCGGTCGCTGCGACGCCGCGCCACGGGGCATCGCGGAACAACCGGCCGGCGAACAGCCCGTCACCATTCGCATCGTTCTCCTCGAACCCGTCGTCGCTGCAGGCACCGCCGAATTCGCTGGCGTCCAGCAGGCTCGTGCAGGCGGGGTCGTCGGAGAAGTCCGCGACGCCGTCCGCGTCGTCGTCCACGCCGTTGTCGCACAGCAACCGAGGGCTGTGTTCGCTCGTGTCGGTCGCCGATTCGCACCCCGGGTCGCCCAGGTGGTCGACCTCGATGTCGGGCGGTAGTCCGCGGTGCGTCGTCACATCGGTCAGCCCGTCCCCGTCGTTGTCCTCGCCGTCGTTGCACACCGGCGGCGTGCCCTC
>DASSTH010000327.1:0-5973 GCA_035708025.1 Nakamurella sp.
CCCGGTGGCCACGGCGGTGACGGGAGCGTGGTGCCGGACGGGGAGGGTGGTGACGGGCATCCGCGCGGAAGGCGGGGGCGGCCGGCGTCGCACCGGCGGCCATCGCGAGGGATGATCACTGACGAGGGCAGCCGCCCGAGCGGCTCGGGTGAGAGGGAAGGCCGATGACCAGACCGATCCGCGTGGTGGTGGCCAAGCCGGGGCTGGACGGGCACGACCGGGGCGTCAAGGTGGTGGCCAGGGCGCTGCGGGACGCCGGCATGGAGGTCGTCTACACCGGCCTGCACCAGACACCCGAACAGATCGTCTCGGCGGCGCTCGCCGAGGACGCGGACGCGGTGGGATTGTCGGTGCTGTCCGGCGCGCACATGACCCAGTTCCGCCGGGTCGTGCAGTTGCTCCGGGACGCCGACGCGGCGGACATCGTGGTGTTCGGGGGCGGCATCATCCCGGAGGAGGACCGCGCGGCGCTGGCCGAACTGGGGGTGCACGGCATCTTCACCCCCGGCACGCCCACGGCCGACATCGTGGCCTGGCTGTCCGAGGCGGTCGCCCCACGACTGGCCGCCGACGCCGACTGAGCCGACGGCGCGCCTCCCGCGCCGGATATCCCGTCACCGCCGCCCGGTCGCGGGGTGGGGACTTCTCCCCATCGTTCCGGCGCAGTTTTCCCCCGGCAGGCGGCATCCGGCGCCGCCGGTTCGGTTACCGTCGAGAACAGCCCCGTCAGCCCAGCAGCGCGGCGGCGGTTGGCAGGACGGCGGCGTGGCATCCGCACCAGGCGGTGGGTGACGGCGTCGGCGGGCAAGGTGCAGCACGGCGGGGAGGAGTGTCGGGGGTGAGCGAGACCTTCCATCTGGGCGGCGATCCGGAGCAGATCCGTGCGTCCGCCCGGAAGTGGTCGGCCTTCTCGCGGGCGGCGTCCACCGCCTCGTCCGGCATCCACTCGTTGGACACCTCCGAGTTCGAGGGCGACGAGGCCGAGACCTACCAGGACCAGATCAACTCCGACCTGCCCACACACCTGGACACCGCCAGTACCGCCTGGGGCGTGGTGGCCGCCGCCCTGGACAGCTACGCCGCCGAGCTGGCGCACCACCAGCAGACCATGAGCGCGCTGGCCACCAGGGCGGGCAACCAGCAGCACGCCGTCGACTCGCACCAGTCGGTCCTGGACCGGGCCCGGCAGTCCGATCGCACGCACACGCTGTCGGTGCAGCGGGCCAGCCTGACGTTGCAGCCCGGTCAGGAACTGCCTTCGGACAGCTACGTCTCGCACGCGTCCGGTGCGCAGCGCGACCTGAACGCCGCCAGGGCGGCCCTGCAGTCGACATACGATGCGGCGTCCAGGGTTCGCAGCGAGCACGCCGAGGCGGTGCGCCGCTGCCGGTCCGAGATCGACCGGGCCAAGCACATGCGATTCGCCAAGCCGCCGGGATTCTGGGGCCGGCTGGGCAACGCGGTGTGCGGTTGGATCGCCGACCACGCCGGGGTGCTGCTGCAGATCTCCAGCGTGCTGAAGACGATCTCCGGCATCGCCGGCCTGCTGGCCCTGATCCCCATCCCGGTGTTCCAGGAGGTGATGGGCGGCATCGCGCTGGTCACCGGCGGTGCCGCGCTGCTGATCGACGTCGGGGTGAAACTGGCCACCGGCAAGGGATCCTGGACGCAGATCGGATTGGACGCGCTGTCCATGATCCCCGGCGCCCGGATGGCGAAGCTGAGCTATGCGGCGACCACCGGGTACACCGCCTACAACGTGGCCACCGGCAAGGCGTCCGTGTCCGACCTGGTGATGACCGCGGGGCTCGGGGCGCTGAACATGCGCGGCGGGTTCCACGGCAGGGGCGGACCGAAGGGACCCGACGGGCCGAACGGGCTGCCCGGCGGCAAGACCGGCGGCCCCGAGTTCATCGGGATGCCCACGCACGTGCGGTACACCGGTTCCAACGGCGCCCCCCAGTACAAGATGGTGATGCCGAAGCGGACCGGCGAGTCGGTGACGGTGCAGGGCGGCACCGGCCACAACACCACGATCACCGCGACCCGCACGGCCACCGGTCATCACGTCACCGTGGACAACGGCGGCACCGACGTGCTGTCCACCCACCTGGACGACGGTGCGGACATCCACTGGGGAGATGGCTCGGGGCCGGCCGGCAGCAGTCGCACGCCGTCCGCGGACCTGAACCCGTACCGCTCCACGCGGCCGTACGCCTCGCACGGCGTCCGGGTGTCCCGGGACTCCGGCCAGAACGCCATGGCCGAGCAGATGGTGCGCGACATGGACGCCGCGCACATGAATCCCCGGGTGGATCAGGGCCAGGCCGCCGGCGGTGGTGGCTACGGCAATCGCCCGGACGTCAGCGGCACGCTGAACGGCAGCCAGAACGTGCACGCCGAGTACGACCGGGTGGGCCCGGGGGGCGCACCGGGCAGCCGGGTGGCCGGGCACGTCGACCGGATCCTGACTAACGACCCGGGATCGATACTGTTCACCGTCCCCTCCCCGTGACCGCCGCGTGATCCCCGCCTTCGGCGGCTGGCGCCTCTGGCCGCTCAACAGCGAGATCGCGGTGCTGCGCGCGGATCCGCAGGCGGTCCGCCGGCAACTCGACCCGCGCGGTCGGGGCGTGGTCGCCGAGTATCCCGACCTGGACACGGCGATAGCCGCGAACGCGCCATACCCGTTCGGGCGGCGGGACACCGAATTCCTGGTGGCGGCACCCGACGGTGCGACGGTGACGCTGTCGTCGGCGGCTCCGCGGGCCGGGTTGTTGCACCTGTTCCGCGCGGACGCCGCCCGCATGGGCTGGGAAAGCGTTGCGGCCCAGTGGACGCCGCGCCAACCGGGTCAGCTGGCGGCGGCCGGATTCGACCACTTCCGGCCCTCCGCAGCCGATCTCGCGGGCCCCGGACCAGGCCCGCGGGCCACCGACCAGCTCACCGTGCAGGTCGCCGATACCGGGCGGCGCTGGGTGTTCGACCGGATCCCGCCCGGGGCGGGCCACCCGGACCGCGACTACGAGGTGCCGGAGACCTACCGCGCCCGCCGCGCCGCCGACCGGCTGCCGTTGACCCTGATCCGCCGCTACCTATTGGCGGCGGGCATCCCGGTGGACGATCCGGGCTACCTGCGCGGCCGGGTGATCACCCTGACCCAGCCGCGGCGGATGACCGGCCAGGTCGAGTGGTCCGACATGGCAGGACTCCGCGCTGCGGCCGGCTACCCGGCGGACGGCATGCCCACCGACCTGACGGCGGACCCGGCCACCGGCCCGCGTGAGAGCATCGGGGGATGAGCAGGCAGTACACGGGCCGGATCGGCATCGGGGACGGCTGGTACCTGGTCTTCGACCGGCCGTTCGTCGACGATCCGGTGGTCGGCGACGACGTGCTCACCTTCTCCAACGCCGACCTGCTGGTGCTGCCGACCGTGGTGCCCATCCCGGACCACGTCACCGATGCCTGGGTGGCGGACTGGAACGCCGGCGCCGCGGCCCGCGCCGTCGCCGATGGGGGAGCGGACGCCGACCTGGGGCCCATACAGGGCCAGGGCTGGACCGGCAGCCTGGCCGCGCAGTCGTTGCCGGAGGGCGGCGAGACGGCGTTGCGCGCCTACCTCGGGGCACCTCGGGCCACCCTGCACCTGACCGTTCGGTACCGGGACCCGGCGAACGAGGCCGCGGCCCGCGCCCTGATCGCGGCCGTGCAGCACGACGCCGCGGGGGCCGCGGAGATGAACCGGCTCATTCACCGGGCCGCCGAAGGGGACGGGCCTGGGGGCCGGTGATGCCCTGCGCGCTCGGTGGGGAAGGTCACGCGGGCACCGTGTCGGGCACCTCGGCGTGATCGCTAGGGTCATTTCCAGGCGTTCCCGCCGGCCGGCCGCAGCTGGCCGGCGCGGGTGACGCGCGGCGAGGCGACGACAGGGCGGAGAGCACAGGTGGACCTGTACGAGTACCAGGCGAAGGAACTGTTCACCAAGCACGGGGTCCCGGGCAACCCCGGCATCGTGGCCGACAGCGTGGACGGGGCGGTCGCCGCGGCCGAGCAGCTCGGCACTCCGGTGATGGTGAAGTCGCAGGTGAAGACCGGCGGCCGGGGCAAGGCCGGCGGCGTCAAGTTCGCCGCCACCATCGACGACGTCCGCACCCATGCCGGCAACATCCTGGGGCTGGACATCAAGGGTCACGTCACCCGCAAGGTCCTCGTCACACCCGCCAGCGACATCGCCGAGGAGTACTACGCCTCGTTCCTGCTGGACCGTGCCAACCGCACCTACCTGGCCATGGCCAGCAAGGAGGGCGGCATGGAGATCGAGCAGCTGGCGGTGGAGCGCCCGGAGGCGCTGGCCCGCGTCCCGGTGGACGCCCTGACCGGGGTGGACGCCGGCAAGGCGGCCGAGATCGCCGACGCCGCAGGCTTTCCGGCGGAGGTGCGGGATCAGGTCATTGACGTGCTGAGCAAGCTGTGGGACACCTTCACCGGCGAGGACGCCACCCTGGTGGAGGTCAACCCCCTGGTCAAGACCCCGGACGGGCGGGTGCTGGCCCTGGACGGCAAGGTCACGCTGGACGACAACGCCGCCTTCCGCCATCCCGACCACGCCGAGTTCGTCGACAACGCCGCCGAGAACCCGCTGGAACTGCGGGCCAAGGAGAAGCACCTGAACTACGTCAAGCTGGACGGCCAGGTGGGGATCATCGGCAACGGCGCCGGCCTGGTGATGTCCACGCTGGACGTGGTGGCCTATGCCGGCGAGCGACACGGCGGCGTCAAGCCGGCCAACTTCCTGGATATCGGCGGTGGTGCCAGCGCCGAGGTGATGGCGAACGGGCTGGACATCATCCTGTCCGACCCGGACGTGAAGTCGGTGTTCGTCAACGTGTTCGGCGGTATCACCGCCTGCGACGCAGTCGCCAACGGGATCGTCACCGCCCTGAAGATGCTCGGGGACACCGCCACCAAGCCCTTGGTCGTCCGGCTGGACGGCAACAACGTGGCCGAGGGCCGGCGGATCCTGGCCGAGGCGGCGCACCCGTTGGTGACCTCGGCCGACACCATGGACGCCGGAGCCGACAAGGCGGCCGAACTCGCCGCCGCGGCCGGGAAGTAAGGGGAACCGAGACAATGTCAATCTTTCTGAACTCCGGCTCCACGGTGATCGTGCAGGGCATCACCGGTAGCGAGGGCACCAAGCACACCGCGCTGATGCTCAAGGCCGGCACCAACGTGGTCGGCGGGGTGAACGCGCGCAAGGCCGGGACCACCGTCCATCACGTGGCGAAAGACGGCTCGCCCGTGGAGCTTCCGGTGTTCGGCACGGTCGCCGAGGCCATGGAACGCACCGGCGCCGATGTGTCGGTGGTGTTCGTGCCGCCGGCGTTCGCCAAGGACGCCGTGATCGAGGCGCTGGACGCGGGCATCGGCCTGCTGGTGGTGATCACCGAGGGCATCCCGGTGCAGGACTCCGCCGCGTTCTGGGCGCATGCCCAGGCGCTGGGCGGGCGGACCAGGATCATCGGTCCCAACTGCCCCGGCGTCATCACGCCCGGCCAGGCGCTGGCCGGCATCACCCCGGCGACCATCACCGGGCCGGGACCGGTGGGCCTGGTGTCGAAGTCCGGCACCCTGACCTACCAGATGATGTACGAGCTGCGCGATCTCGGCTTCTCCACGGCCATCGGGATCGGTGGGGACCCGGTCATCGGCACCACCCACATCGACGCCCTGGCCGCCTTCGAGGCCGACCCCGACACCGACCTGATCGTGATGATCGGTGAGATCGGCGGCGACGCCGAGGAGCGGGCCGCGGCCTTCATCAAGGAGAACGTGACCAAGCCGGTCGTCGGCTACGTCGCGGGCTTCACCGCGCCCGAGGGCAAGACCATGGGCCACGCCGGCGCCATCGTCTCCGGCTCCTCCGGCACCGCCCAGGCCAAGAAGGAGGCCCTGGAGGCCGCGGGCGTC
>DASSTH010000328.1:0-6255 GCA_035708025.1 Nakamurella sp.
GGCGCGGCGCCCCACGGCGCCGCGCCGCCGGCGGCGATACGACAAGCGGGAGACCAGGGCAGCGCTGCTGTTCATCTCCCCGTGGATCGTGGGCTTCCTGGTCTTCACCTTGGGGCCGATGATCTGGAGCCTGTACCTGTCGTTCACCAGGTACACCCTGATCGAGTCCCCGAAGTTCATCGGCATCCAGAACTACCAGCGGATGATCGAGGACCCGCGCATCGCGACCGCGCTGGCCAACACCTTCATCTATGCGGTGCTCTACGTGCCGTCCGCGATCATCGTCTCGCTCGGACTGGCGATGCTGCTGGCGCGGCTGGCCAGGGGAGCGGGCTTCTTCCGCACGGTGTACTACCTGCCGGTGATGACGCCCGGGGTGGCCGTGGCGGTCTTGTTCAGCCTGCTGCTGAACGGCAACTACGGCCTGATCAACCGCGGCCTGGCGTTGATCGGAATCCAGGGCCCGCAATGGCTCACCGACCCCGGCTGGATCAAGCCCAGCATCGTGGTGATGAGCCTGTGGGGGCTGGGCGGTGCCATCGTGATCATGCTGGCCGCGCTGAAGAACGTGCCACGGGACCTGTACGAGGCCGCCTCCATCGACGGCGCGTCCCCGTGGCGGCAGTTCCGCAGCATCACCCTGCCGATGATCTCCGGCGCGCTGTTCTTCCAGGTCATCGTGTTGACCATCGCCGCCATGCAACTGTTCGACAAGATCTTCGTGCTGTTCGGCAATCCGGGCAGCCAGACCTCGGCGAGCAGTGCCTCGCTGTTCTATGTGCTCTACCTGTTCCAGCAGGCCTTCCAGCAGCTGAAGATGGGCTACGCCTCGGCGATGGCCTGGCTGCTGTTCATCATCATCATGATCATCACGGCCATCCAGGTGAAGGTCGGCAACAGGCTGGTCTACTACGAGGGCGGTGAACGCGGGTGACGGCCACCAGCACCATTCAGGCCACCGGCCCGGTCCTGCCGGCCCGGTCCAAGCCGACCGGCGGGGGACGCCCGCGCAGCACGCTGTCCAAGGTGATGCAGGTCCCGTACTGGATCGTGCTGCTGTTCTTCGCCGTCATCTTCATGTACCCCTACGCCTGGCTGATCTCGGCGTCGTTCAAGCACCGCGAGCACGTCTTCGACAACCGGCTGATCCCGATCGATCCGACGGTCGAGAACTTCGGCAAGATCTGGGAAGTCGCGCCGCTGCTCACCTGGTTCGGCAACAGCGCCCTGGTGGCCGTGCTGGCCGCCACCAGTGTGACGCTGAGCAGTTCCCTGGTGGCGTTCGGATTCGCCTATTTCCGGTTCCCGATGCGCAACATCCTGTTCGGGCTCGTGCTGTCGTCGATGATGCTGCCCGGCATGGTGACGATGATCCCGGTGTTCCTGATCTGGAAGGACATCGGGATGCTGAACACCCGGACCCCGTTGTGGGGCGCGAACCTGTTCGGTTCGCCGTTCTACATCTTCCTGCTCCGGCAGTTCTTCCTCGGCCTGCCGCGGGAACTGTTCGAGGCGGCCCGGGTGGACGGCTGCAGCTACTTCGGGCTGTTCTGGCGGATCGCCGCGCCGCTGTCCAAACCGGCGCTGATCATCGTCTTCATCTTCGAGATCCAGGCCAGTTGGGACGACCTGCTCAAGCCGTTGATCTACCTGCACGACACCAGCCTGTTCACCATCCCGATCGGACTGAACTCGCTGTTCATCCGGTTCAACCCGGTGGCGGGCGGGCAAGGCGACTTCCAGTACATCGTCACCGCAGCACTGCTGTCCACGATCCCGATGATCGTCATTTTCGCCTTCTTCCAACGGTATTTCGTGGAAGGCATCGCCACTCAGGGTCGGAAGGGCTGAGCTCTGCATGACGGCGCAGCGGGCCGAGGACCTGGTCCTCGGGCTGGATATCGGCGGCACCAAACTGGCCGCGGGCGTGGTGTCCGCGACCGGGGAGGTGCTCGCCTATCAGCGCACGCCCAGCCGGATCTGGGAAGGTCCCGAGGCGGCGATCGCCCGGCTGTTCGCGCTGGGCAGGTCGGTGCTCGAGCAGGCGGACGCGCAGGTGGCCGCCGTCGGGGTGGGATGCGGGGGCCCGCTGGACGTGCAGACCGGGGTGATCCTGTCGCCGCCCGGGCTGCCCGACTGGGTGCACGTGCCCATCACCGACCTGAGCACCGCCGAGTTCGGGGTGCCGGCGTTCCTGGACAACGACGGCACCGCCGGCGCGTTCGGCGAGTATCTGTTCGGGCCGTGGCGGCACGTCCGTTCGCTGGCATACCTCACCATCGGCACCGGGATCGGCGGTGGTCTGGTGCTGGACGGCCGGCCGTACCGGGGCAGCACCGGCAACGGCGTCGAGTTCGGTCACCTGGTGGTGGACTGGAAGGGCCGGCGCTGCAACTGCGGTCAACTGGGCTGCGCCGAGGGCTATGTCTCCGGCACGGCGATCGGGGCCCGCGCATCGGAGGCGCTGGCCGCCGGAGCGCAGTCCTGCCTGACCGGCCCGACGGTGACGGCCGCCGAGGTCGCCGCGGCGGCCGCAGCTGGCGACGAGTTCGCCAGTAGCCTGTGGGAGGAGTCGATGGCGATCCTCGGACGGCTGGTGGCACAGGTGATCAACGCAGTGGAACCGGAGGTGGTGGTCCTGGGTGGCGGCGTCACCCAGGCCGGGGCCATGCTGATCGAACCGGTCCGCCGGTTCGCGCTGGCGGGTGTGATGAGCCCGGCGACCAACCGCACCACGGTGGAACTGACCGCCCTGCGGGACCACGTCGGTGTGCTGGGTGCGGCCGCCATCGCGATCGACCGGATGCCCTCCACCAGCCTGTCCGGGCCGGTGTGACGATGTCGTCGGTTGCGGGATCGGCGGATGTGGGATCGCCCGCCGATGTGGACGCGCTGAACGCCGCCGTCGCCGAGCACCGATCAGCGCTGGACGGCGTGGCCGGCATGCTGGAAGCGGTGCAACGGCTTTCGACGGACATGAGCGCCCGGTTCGCCCGTGGCGGGGTGCTGTACACCTTCGGCAACGGCGGTTCCGCGGCGGATGCCCAACACCTCACCGGCGAGATGATCGGCCGTTACCTGCGCGAGCGCCGCCCGTTGGGCGCCGTCTCGCTGGCCACCGACGCCTCGGTGGTGACGTGCATCGCCAACGACTACTCATACGACGAGACCTTCGCGCGGCAGGTGCGGGCGCTGGCCGGGCCGGACGACATGGTGGCCGGGTTCACCACGTCGGGCACCTCGCCCAGCGTGCTGGCCGGGCTACGCGCCGCCCGCGACGCGGGTGCGTGCACCATCGCCTTCACCGGGGCCGGTGGGACGGAGTTGGCCGCCGCCTGCGACCATGCCTTCGTCGTGCCCTCCCGGACCACCGCCAGGATCCAGGAGATGCACACCCTGCTGCTGCACCTGATCAGCGACTGCGTCGACCGATGGGCGACCGGGGAGGAATAACGGTGGCACGACGGACCAAGGTGGCTGATGCGCGCCCGGACACCGGTGCCCGGGACGGAGCGCGTCGCATCTACATGATCGGCAACGCACACATCGACCCGGTCTGGCTGTGGCACTGGCCGGAGGGCTACGCGGAGGTGCGCGCCACATTCCGGTCGGCGCTGGACCGGATGAACGAGTACGACGAGTTCGTGTTCACCATGGACCAGATCGTGTTCCTGGCGTGGATCGAGGAGCACGACCCGGACATGTTCGCCGAGATCGCCGAGCGGGTCCGGCAGGGCCGCTGGGAGCTCGCCGGCGGCATGTGGGTCGAGCCGGACTGCAACCTGCCCTCCGGCGAGGCCTTCGCCCGGCACACGCTGTACTCGCAGCGCTACCTGCACTCGCGGTTCAGGCAGATCGCCACTGTCGGGCTGAACGCGGACCCGTTCGGACACAACGCGATGCTGCCCCAACTGCTGGCCAAATCGGGCATGGACAGCTACCTGTTCCTGCGCCCCCAGGTGCACGAGCTGACGCTCCCCGATGGCGCCTTCCGCTGGTTCGCCCCGGACGGATCATCGGTGCTGGCGGCCCGGATCCCCAACGAGTACTGCACCTCCGCGCGTGAGGTCAACTACCAGGTGGTCAAGTCGTTGGCCCAGCTGCCCACCACCGACCGGCCCTTGGTGTGCTTCTACGGGGTGGGCAACCATGGCGGTGGCCCCACCAAGGTGAACATCGAGTCGATCCGGGAGATGGCCCGACGGGACGGCACCCCGCCGCTGGCCGCGGCCACCGCCCGCAGCTACTTCGACGCCGCGGCCGGCGACCCGCTGACGGCCAGCTTCACCGGCGAGCTGCAGATGCATGCGGTGGGCTGCTATTCGGCGCAGTCGGAGGTCAAGCGCAACAACCGGCGCTGCGAGAACGCGCTGCGCAGCGCCGAGAAGTGGGCAACCCTGGCCTCCCGGCTGGCGCCGTTGCCGGACGCCAGGGCCGAACTGGAACACGCCTGGAAGCAGGTGCTGTTCAACCAGTTCCACGACATCCTGCCCGGCTCGTCGTTGCCGGAGGCGTACTCCGACGCCCGGGACACACACGGCGAGGCGGCCGCCATCGCGGCCCGGGTGACCAACCGGTCGGTGCAGTCCATCGCGCGGCAGATCGACACCTCGGCCGGCGGGCCGAGCGAACGGGGCGTCGCCGGGTCGGTGCCGGTGGTGGTCTTCAACCCGCACGCCTTCCCCGTCAGCGAGACACTCGAGATGGAGTTCGGCGCCTTCCCGGGTCCCGCCCAGGTCCATGACGCCCGGGGGAACCCGGTGACGGTCCAACAGATCCGTTCCGAATCGGTGACCAGCCGACGGCGGTACGCGCTGCGCGCCGAACTGCCGCCGCTGGGCTACACCACGCTGCGGTTCTCCCCGGCGACCGGGCCGGACCAGCAGGCGGCCCAGCCGCCCGCAGATCTGGTACTGGACAACGGCATCCTGCGGGCGACCATCGACCCGGCCACCGGATGGCTGTCCAGCCTGGTCGAGCTGGCCTCCGGGACCGAACTGGTGCCCGGCACGCCGGGGCCGCACGCGGTGGTGTTGGACGACCCGACGGACACCTGGTCGCACGGCGTGCGCTCGTACCGGGAGGTCGCCGGCACGTTCCGGCCGGAGTCCGTCGTCCGGGTGGACGCCGGCCCGGTCCGCAACAGCGTGCGGGTGACTAGCCGCTACCGCGAATCCACCCTGGTCGAGGAGATCCGGTTGGACGCCGGGGCGCAGTACCTGGACGTGGCCGTCACGGTGAACTGGCAGCAGCAGTTGCAGGCGCTGAAGCTGCGCTTCCCGGCCGCGCTGGACGACACGGTCGCTACCCACGAGATCCCGTACGGCCACCTGGTGCGGCCGGCCGAGGGCCAGGAGGTGCCCAGCCACAGCTGGGTCGATGTGACCGGCCGGGCCGGCGGCGCGGAGTTCGGGCTGGCGCTGATCAACGACAGCAAGTACAGCTTCGACGTCGACGGCGCCGAGATCGGCATGATGGTGCTGCGCAGCCCGGCCTACGCCTGGCACGACCCCGCCGTGTTGGAACCCGGTGTGCCGTACCGCTTCCAGGACCAGGGCATCCAGCGGATGCGGTACCGGCTGCTGCCGCACGCCGGTGGCTGGCAGACCGCGGGCGTGCCGGCGGCCGGTGCGGTGCTCAACGAACCGGTGACGGCGGTGCTGGACAGCAACCATCCGGGAACGCTGCCGCTGGAGCGGTCCTTCGGGCGGGTGCGGTCGGACTCGGTGATGCTCACCGTCATCAAGCCGGGCGAGGACGACCCGGACACGGTGGTGGTGCGGGCCTACGAGACCGCCGGGACCGCCGGCACCGCGGAGTTCGACCTGCCGCTGCTCGGCCGGACCGTGACCGCGGAATTCGGCGCCTGCGAGATCAAGACGCTGGTGCTGCCGGCCGACCCGGTGGCCGGCGTGACGGAGGTCAACCTGCTGGAGTGGGCGGACGAAACGCCGGACAGCGCCGCCGGCCGGCCGGAGTCCGACGGCGCCACCGGGCACGCCGACGGTTCGGAGTCCGCGGTCGCCACCGCAGATTCCGCTGCGTCAGGTTCCGATGCGTCGAGTTCCGATGCGTCAGCGTCCGATGCGTCCGACTCCGCCGACGACGCGTCGCCGGCCGGATGAGGCAGACCTTCGACCGCGACGGCTGGCGGGTGAGGCCGTTCCTGGGCGACGAATGGCAGCACCACCGGGCGCACCAGCCCGGCCCCATCGACCACGCCCGGTGGTGGGCCGCCCGGGTGCCGGGCAGCGT
>DASSTH010000329.1:0-4700 GCA_035708025.1 Nakamurella sp.
ACGCCACCTTCGAGCGGGTGCAGAAGGTACTGGAGTCGGTGCTCGCCGGGGACGAGAACCGTTGGGACTTCATCAAGGAGGGCTTCAAGGCGAAGGTGGCGGAGATCTTCGGCTGAACCAGTCGGCCGGCGGCTGCGCTGAGCTGCATTGCGTCCTGCAGAGTGCGTGCAGTTTCACGCACTCTGCAGGACGCATCGCTTTCGATGACGCCAGCGGTCAGTTGACCGGGCGGCTGCGCAGCGACCGCGGCTCCGTGCGGCTGACCTGCACCCGGCCCGCCACCACCCTGGTCTGTAACACCGGCTGGGCGCGGACCGCCGGGCCGCGGTCGACGCTGCCGTCGTGCAGCCGGAACCGGCTGCCATGCCACGGGCACTGCACGCAACCGCGTTCCACGGTCCCCTCGTGCAACGGTCCGCCCCGGTGGGTGCAGCGGTCGGCCAGGGCGACGATCCGCCCCTCGTGCCGGGCCAGCAGCACCGGGATCCCGGCGGCGTGCACGCCCAGTGCACCGGTGGCGGGCACCTCGGCCTCCGCCGCCACGTCGGTCCAGTCCAGGTCGAGGTGCTGGAACGCGGTGGTGTCCACTCCGACACCCATGCCGTAGGCCAGGTGCCCGCCGATCACCCCGGAGGCCGCCAGTAGCGCCGAGCCCGCCAGTGACATGCCGACGCCGGCCGGCGTGCGACCACGGCGGCGCGACCACCAGCTGGCCGAGAAACACGACAGCGCAACCGCATTGATCGCGGCGTGCACCAGACCGACGCGCCGCTCCGCCCCGGTGGTGTGCGCCCAGTCGCTGGCGCCGGCGTACACCGTCGGCAATGCCGCCACCACCCCGATGCCCAGCAGCCGCCGGGTGGTGCGAGCGTCGCCGCGCACCAGGTCCAGTATGGCGGCGGCGGAGAGCGTGCCGATGGTCAGATCGGTCAGCGGCGGGTGTACCGGGTGCGCGGTCGGGGTCCCGCTGGCCAGGTCCTTGACCGGGCCGGCCGGCACGATGGCCCCCACCGCGGTACCGACCGGATCGGCGATCCGGTCCAGCATCTCGGCGCGTTCCAGGCGCCCGATCACCAGGTCGATGAGGTGAGCCAATCGATTCATGACGTCCTGATGCCCGCTTCGGTCCTCGGCGAACCTCCCAGGGCCGCGGCCCGCTGCCGGTTCTCGTCACCGAAGGCTCAGTCGGACCGCCGGGGGGACGCCGGTGACACCGGGCGGGCGGCATGCCGGATCCGGGTGCCGTGGTAGCGCACCCCGCCGCGCATCCGTGCCCCGATGGCCAGCCAGACGCACACGGCCCGTTCCGCCATCCACAGCGGCGCCCAACAGGCGGCGGTCCTCGGCCACACCCGGCTGCCGCCGTGCCGCCGTCGCCCGGCCTCGGCGAGCGCCACCGCCGCGGCGGGCACCAGTGGCAGCAGCCCGGGGCGGCGCACCGCGGCGAGCGCGATCGCCGGCAGCAGCGCCGCCTCGGCGAGCAACCGGACCGGCTGCGCGAAGTCGTCGTAGGCCTGCCGGACGCGTTGCCGGACGAACCATTCCGCAGCCGGTGGCCGGCGCCCGACGTAGATGTCCGGGGCGTCCCGGACCACCCCGCCGGCGGCCCGCACGGTCCGCATCAGTTGCAGGTTCTCGAACAACACGTCCCCGTCGTAGCCACCCATGGCCAGGAACGTGCTGCGCCGCACGGCGAACGTGCCCGGGTAGTCCTGGCCCACGGCGCGGTTGATCAGGCTGCGCGCGGTGTCCCACCGGGCGTGCCACGGCGCCGGCACGAAGACGTTCTGCGGCCGTACCAGGTCCGCACCGGCCAGCCGCCCCGTCACCGCCGCCAACTCCGCCGGCCGGTACCGCACGTCGTCGTCGGCGATGATCACCGCCTCGTGGCGGGCCGCCCGCACGCCGGTGACGACGGAGGCCACCTTGCGGTTGCGTCCGGGCCACGGCTCGGGCCGCACCTGCCGGGCCCAGCTCCCCCAGGCGGCGGCGTGCCTGTCGAACTCGTCACCGTCGGATCCGTCCACCACCGTCACGTCCACGCATGCGGACAACTCCGCCAGGTAGCCGGTCAAGTCCGTCAGATCCGCCCCGGCCGGCCAGCGCAGCGGCAGCACGTACTCGACGGCCAACCGCTGCGGGTGGGCGTCCACGACGGTTACCGCAGCGCGGATCCGCCGCGCTGCCAGCTGTTCAGCAGGTGGTCGGTGAGGATTTCCTGTAGGACCAGGCAGGCACGCGCACCGAACATCAGGTCCGCGATCAGTCCCGGCTGATCGGCGGCCAGGTCGCCGGCCAGTGACCCGCCTGCCATCCGCTGGACCACCTCCGGGCGCCGGCCGAGGGGACCGGTGGCCCGGTCCCCGGCGTCCAGCCGCAGCAGGCCCTGCTGCCATCCGTGATCGACCGCAGCGGAGGTCATCAGCTGCGCCGCTGCGTGGCCCACCATGGCGCCGCTCAGCCGCCGGTGCAGCGCGAACAGCGACATGGCGTTGACCGACACCAGCGCCACCGCCGGCACCCGATCGAGCTGCGCCCCGTAGTGCGAGTCCAGGTCGAGCGCCCGCATCGCGTCGGCGTACCGCGCGGCGGGGTCGGGTTCGCCCGGCTGGTGGGGCTGCCCCTCGGCGGGACCCTGCACCATCGCCGCCATCGCCGCCGTCGCCGCGCCGGCCAGCCGCGGGACGACGAAGGCCTGCGGGTCGGCCCGCTTCTGCCGGGCGGCGGACCGGACGATCAGGAACTCCCGGAGCTGGTCGGCGGTGGCGCAGTCGGCCAGGTAGGCGGCCAACGACCTGTCGGTGGCGGATCTGGTCATCGCCTGCAGCTCCCGCACCGCCGCGTCCGGGTCGGCGGGCAGCGGTCGATCGGCGTCCGCCGCTGCGCGCAGGGCCGCCTCGAACACCCGCTCCACCAGGCTGCGCACCAGCAACAGCGCCGGGTTCCACTCCCAGGAGTCGGAGACCCCGGCGATCCCGCGGTAGTGCAGCTCGTAGCTCAACGTCAGATACAGCTGCAGGTCCTCGTCGGCCAGCACGTCGGCGCTGCGTAGCGCCTGGCGCGCGGCCGGGCCGAGTCCACGGGCGGCCGGATCGTCACCGGTGAGCACGGCGATCAACTCGGCACTCAGCGGCCCGCGCGGTTCCGGCAGCGGCATCCGCTCGCTGCCCGTCGGCCGCGGCGACGGGCGTCCGAGCGGGGCGCCGGACACCGCGACCGGTGCGATCCGTCGGGTGATGGCGGCCCGGGCCCGGTCTGCGGCAGACAGCGGACCACCGGCACCGCCGTGCTGGCGTGGGACTCCGGTCGCTGCACTGACCATGAACACCGAACTCCTTGGGCCGTGGGGGCATTCGACCGCAGGGAGGACGGGCCTCCACCGGGGTCCCGCCGTGGTACCCCGCCGCCGGTCACGGCAAACAGGGCGTTACCGGCCGATCGACCGCGGGTACCGGACCACCGACCGATCGAACGAACGCCCCGGAGAGGAACACCGACCAATGAGCCAGCCGACCCTGAACTCGGCGCAGGACGTCGTCACCCTGCTCAAGCAGCAACACGAGCAGATCAAGGGACTGTTCAAGCAGGTCCTCGGTTCCTCCGGCGAGCAGCGGGAGCAGGCGTTCTACGAACTGCGCCGACTGCTGGCGGTGCACGAGACGGCCGAGGAGGAGGTCGTGCACCCCAAGGCCGCTGACGAGATTCCCGGTGGTGAGGCGATCGTGCAGCAGCGGCTGGCCGAGGAGCAGGAGGCCAAGGAGGCGTTGGCCGCACTGGAGGACATGGACGTCGACTCGGCGGAGTTCGTCAGCAAGCTCACCGCGCTGCAGCAGGACGTCATCGCGCACGCCGAGCACGAGGAGCACCAGGAGTTCGACAAGCTGGGCGAGCGACTGAGCCAGGATGAGTTGCAGAAGATGGCCAAGATGGTGGCCGCCGCGGAGAAGATCGCCCCGACCCGCCCGCATCCGAACGTCAAGGGCCGGGCCGCGAACTTGATCGGCGGCCCGTTCGCGGCCATGATCGACCGCGTGCGGGACGCCATGTAGCACCCGCTCGTCCGGCACGGATCGGAGCCCATGTCCGCGGATTCGCCCACCGACCTGCCCACCGTTGCCGACGAGTTGTACGGCCTGGATCCCGGCGAGTTCACCGAGCAGCGGGACCGGCACGGTCGCGCGGCGAAGGAGCGCGGCAACGACGAACTGGCCCGGCAGATCGGTGCGCTGCGCAAGCCGACGACCGCCGCCTGGGCGGTCAACCTGCTGGCCCGGCGGCGACGTGCCGACCTGGGCCGGCTGTTCTCGTTGGCCGAGCAGATGCGGGCCGCGCCGGGCCGGCGGGAGCGCGGTGACCTGCGCGAGCTCAACCGGATGGCCCAGCGGGTGGTCACCGGCCTGGTCCGGCTGGCCGGGGAACTGGCCGGGCAGCAAGACCGCGCGCTGACCCAGTCCATGCTCGATCAGGTGCACCAGACGCTGCGGGCGGCCATGGCGGACCCGGCCGCCGCCGATGCGGTGCTCTCCGGGCGGCTGACCACCACCTTGCAGGCGGGCGGTCTGGCCGGGCTGGACGTATCGGCGGCGGTGGCGGTACCGACCAGCGTCACCTCCCTGGCATCCCGCGGCCGGCCGCAACGGGCGGACGACCGGGGCTCCCGGCGGGACTGGGAGCGGGCGCTGCGGGCCGCCCGCGCGGCC
>DASSTH010000330.1:0-3287 GCA_035708025.1 Nakamurella sp.
GCGGGGACGCCGACCGCCGGGACGACACCGGGCCCCGCCGCCTCCCGGGGTTCTGCCGCCGGTGGTCCGGCACCCGGCGCGGACACCGGCGATCCCGTCACCGCCTCCCCGACCACCACCGTCGCCATCCCGGCCCCATCGACCCCGTCCGGGGTGGCACCCACCTCGTCCACCGCCGTGCCGTCCTCACCGAGCACCCAGCGCCCGAGCACGCAGCGGCCGAGCACGCCGACGACGGCCGGCACGTCGGCCCCCGTCACCACCGTGCCCTCGACCACCCAGCCGACCACCCAGCCGACCAGCCCGCCGCCCGCCGGTAGCAGTACTCCGGCCCCGGCCACCACGCCACCCGCCGCCACCAACCGCACCTCCCCCACCCGCCCGAGCCCGCCGACCGGCCAACCCACCGACACCAGCCGCACCGATCGGCGCACCACCCCGCCGCCGCCGAGCGACCCGGGCCACGGCCGGCCCGGCGGGTGAGGCGGCCATGACCAGGCACCGCCCCGCCCCCGCGCTGCGCTCGCACTGGGTGTTGCTGGCGCTGACCATGGTGCTGCTGGGCATGCTGATGGCCGCCTACGCCGTCACCGCCGGCGAGCGCGGTGACGGCAACGGCCCCCCACCGGCCGCCGGTGTCCCCGCACCAGCGGCGCTGCGCACCGGAGGACCGGTGATCGACGCCGGCGGGCCGCTCGCCCCCGGTGCCCGCCCAGCGGCCCGCACGATCGCGCTGACCTTCGACGACGGACCCGGCCCGGACACCGCGGCCATCCTGGACGTGCTGGACCGCTACGGGGTCCCGGCGACGTTCTTCGTACTCGGCGCGGATGCCGCGCAGCACCCGGGGCTGCTGCGCCGGATGGTGGCCGACGGGTCCGAGATCGGCCTGCACGGCTTCACCCACCGCGACCTGGGGACCATGCCGGCCTGGCGGCAGCGGCTGGAACTGGCCCAGACGCAGTACGTGGTCGCCGCCGCCACCGGGCACACCACCAACCTGCTGCGGCTGCCCTACTCCGGCACGCCCGCCACCATGGACGCCGCCGATGTGACGGCGATGGCGCGGGCCGGCAACTACCGGGTGGTGTTCGCCGACCTGGACACCCGGGACTGGGCCCGGCCGGGGGCCGACGCCATCGCCGGCGCGGCCGTGCCACCGGCGGGCGCCGGGGCCATCGTGCTGCTGCACGACGGCGGCGGCGACCGCGGCCAGACGCTGCAGGCGCTGGACCGGCTCATCCCCCGGCTGCAGGCCGCGGGCTACACCTTCACCACGGTCAGCGCCGCGATCGGCGCCGACGACGCCATGCAGCCGGCCGGTCTCGGCGAGCGGGCGCGTGGCTGGGTGACCATCGCCGCGGTACAGATCAGCCACCTGCTGGTGCCCGCGCTGTCGGTGCTGACCATCGCGGTCACGGTGCTCAGCCTGCTGCGCATCGCCCTGGTGGTCCCGTTCGCCCGCCGGCACCACCGGCGGCCGCCGGTCGCTCACCCGGACCACGCGCCGCCGGTGACGGTGATCATCCCCGCCTACAACGAGGAGGTCGGCATCGCGGCGGCCGTGCGGTCGGTGGCGCTCAGCGACTATCCCGATCTGGAGATCATCGTCGTCGACGACGGATCCACCGACGACACCGTGCTGGCCGTGGAGGAGTTGGAGCTACCTCGGGTCCGGGTGCTACGCCAGCCCAACCAGGGCAAGGCGGTGGCGCTGAACACCGGCGTCGCGGCCGCCCGCGGCGAGGTGTTGGTGCTGGTCGACGGGGACACGGTGTTCACCCCGGACACCGTCCGCCTGCTGGTCCGGGGGCTCGCCGACCCCGAGGTCGGGGCGGTGGCCGGTAACACCAAGGTGGGCAACCGCCGGGGCCTGCTCGGCAAGTGGCAGCACGTGGAGTACGTGCTGGGATTCAACCTGGACCGGCGCATGTTCGACGTGCTGCAGTGCATGCCCACGGTGCCCGGCGCGATCGGCGCGTTCCGCCGGGAAGCGCTGCAACGGGTTGGTGGGGTGCCGTCGGACACCCTCGCCGAGGACACCGACCTGACCATGGCGATCTGCCGGGCCGGATACCTGGTGCGGTACGAACCGGAGGCGCTGGCCTGGACCGAGGCGCCGGCCACCCTGGGCGAGCTGTGGCGGCAGCGCTACCGGTGGTGTTTCGGGACGCTGCAGGCGATGTGGAAGCACCGCGGCGCCGTGCTGCAGCGCGGGCAGGCCGGCAAGCTGGGTCGCCGCGGGCTGCCCTACCTGTTGCTGTTCCAGGTGCTGCTGCCGCTGCTGGCGCCGCTGATGGACCTGCTGCTGGTCTACCAGCTGATCGTCCGGACCTCACCGGAGGTGGTCGTCGCCTGGGTGACCTTCGTGGTGCTGCAGCTGCTGTGCACCGTGTTCGCCTTCCGGCTGGACCACGAGCCGCTGCGGCCGATGTGGGTGGTGCTGACCCAGCAGATCGTGTACCGGCAACTGATGTACCTGGTGGTGGTGCAGTCGATGGTCAGCGCGCTGGCCGGCATGCGGCTGCGCTGGTACAAGCTGCGGCGCACCGGGGACCTGCAGGCGGCAGCCGGCTCCGTGCCCCTGTGACGCCGCCTCCGGCAATTCGTGCGGGTCAGCCGAACCAGCCGGACGGCGCCAGCGCTCCACCCATCCGCGGGACGTACTGGTCGAAGTACACCCGGGCGATCAACTCGCGGCGGCTGCGCACCCCGGCCTTGTCGAACACCGCCTTGAGGTGGTCCTGCACGGTGTAGCTGGACAGGTGCAGCCGGGCGGCGATCTCCCGGGTGTCCATGCCCTGCAGCACCAGCAGCGTGACGTCACGCTCCCGCGGGGTCAGGTCGAAAGCCGCGACCACCAGCGGCACGATCTCCGGCGGCCTGGCCTCCTCGATGGTCACCACCACGTCCCCGGCGCTGCCGTCCCGGTGCGCCAACGTGCTGGCGTGCAGCACCAGCCACTGTCCACCGGGGCCGCGGATCCGGCTGCGCGCCGGGTGCTCCTGCTCCCCCGCGGCGTACCGGCGGGCGGCCGCTACCACCGCAGCCACCGACCCGCGCACCCGGTCGTCCTCCCCGGCCGGCCCGCCGGGGTCGGCGTGGCCCTCCGGCAGCTCGCCGGCCGGCCCGCCCGGATCTGCCGGCAGCAGGTCGGCCAGCCTGCGCTCCGCACCCGAACTGATCTGCCGGATGCGTCCCTCCGGGTCGACCACGATCACCGCGGGGCCGGCGTCTTCGTGCCGCGCGTCGGACTCCGGCGCCGCCGCCTCGGTCAGCAGCCCGCC
>DASSTH010000331.1:0-4040 GCA_035708025.1 Nakamurella sp.
AGGGGTTCCTGGCATCCGGCCGGATCGACGATCGGCGGGTGTGGACGTCCGCCGCCGGCGCCTACGCCGACCAGGTCGCCGAGCACGCCCTGGGACTGTTGCTGGCCGGCGTGCGCGGACTGGTCGCCGCCGCGTCCCAGCAGGACTGGCGGCCGGACGCGGTGGCCCCGCGGGTGACCGGGCTGGCCGGGACGACCGTCGCGGTGGTGGGGGCCGGCGGCATCGGTCGGCGCATCGTGGAGTTGCTGGTGGGGCACCGGGTCTCGGTGATCGCGGTCAATCGCAGCGGCCGGCAGGTACCGGCCGCCGAGAGCACAGTGCCGGCGTCCCGGGTGGGCGAGATCTGGGACCGGGTGGACCATGTGGTGCTGGCCGCGCCCGCCACCGACGCCACCCGCCGGCTGATCGACGCGTCCGTGCTCGCCCGGTTGAAGCCGACCTCCTGGGTGGTGAACATCGCCCGGGGCAGCCTGATCGACACCGCGGCCCTGCTGGACGCGGTGACCGACGGCCGGATCGCCGGAGCGGGCCTGGACGTGACCGATCCCGAGCCATTGCCGCCCGAGCACCCGCTGTGGACCACTCCGGGCATCCTGATCACCCCGCACACCGCCAATCCGGGGCCGCTGGCCCGGCGCAGCCTGGCGGAGCGGATCCGGCAGAACGTCGCGCGCTTCGCCAGCGGCCAAGACCTGCTCGGCCGCATCGATCCGGCGGCCGGGTACTGAGGTGGCGGGCCCACAGCTTCCGGCCGACCGATCGCTGGTGCTGGATCGTGTCCGGATCATCGATCCGGTGACGGGCACCGACTCCGGGCCGTCCCGGATCACCGTCACCGGGTCGGTGATCGCCTCGATCACGCCCGCCGCGGACGCCCCCGCAGAGGACCCGGCGGGCCCACGGCCGGCGGTGCTGGACGCGGACGGCCGGTACGCGGTGCCCGGCATGGTCAACGCACACGACCACCTGTATTCGCACGAGCTGCGCGATCCGTTGCCGGGCCAGGGCATCGCCGGGATGCGGGCGCTGCTGGATGCCCGCAGCGATGCCGAGACGCTGCTACGCATGCTGTCCGCGGCGCGTGCGGAGTTGGCCTGCGGCATCACCGCGATCCGGGATCTGGGCGCGCCGGCCGGGTTGAACACCGTGCTGGCCGGCCTGCTGGACCGGGAGGTGGTGACCGGCCCGGCGGTGCTCGCCAGCGGCCGGGCGGTGGTGATGACCGGTGGCCACGTGTGGACCTTCGGCCGGGAGGCGGACGGACCCTGGGACTGCCGGCGGGCGGTGCGCGAGCAGGCCAAGGCGGGCGCCCGGGTCATCAAGATCATGGGTTCGGGCGGGCTGTCGCACTACCCTGCGGAGGACTTCACCGCCGTCCAGTTCACCGACCGGGAACTGGCGGCCATCATCGACGAGTCGCACCGCGCCGGACTGCCCTGTTGCGCGCACGTGTTCGGTGCCGACGCGGTCGCCCGGGTGGTCCGCCTCGGGGTGGACTGCGTGGAGCACGGCGTGCAGATCGACCCGGCCACCCTGGACCTGATGGCCGAACGCGGTGTCGGCTACGTGCCGACGCTGACGAACATGGAACGGATCGCCTCCGCCGAATACAACTCCCACGCCGGCACCCCGGAGCGCTCCGAGGTGCTGACCGCGGGGGTGGTGCGACCGCACCGGGACACCGTTCGCCGGGCCATCGCCGCCGGCGTGCGGATCGCCGTGGGCACCGACAGCACCGGCAGCTACCCCGAGGAGCTGCGCCGGCTGTCCGACCTCGGCCTGTCGTCCGTGCAGGTGCTGGCGGCGGCCACCGTCGCCGGCGCCGAGGTGTTGCGCATCCCGGGCGGTCGGATCGCCGTGGGGCAGCCGGCAGATCTGGCGCTGCATCGGACGAACCCGTTGCAGCGCCTGGAATCACTGACCGCCCCGGACTACGTGATCCGGCGGGGCCGCGTCGAGCACGGCCCGCTGGCGGGGCTCACCGGGGGTGCCCCGTGACGCGCATCGCCACCGCGGGGCTGATGTACGAGACGAACAGCTTCAGCCCGGGCACCGCCGGCCTGGCCGACTTCCAGGCCCGGGTGTTCGTCGACGGCCAGCAGTGTTTCACCGTCGGTGGTGGACGGGACGAGTTCGCCGGGGCGCTGTCGGTCGCCGGACCGGCGGGGGCCCAACTGATCCCGACCACACTGACCATCGGGGCGGCCGGCCCCACCGTGACCGCGCCGGCGTACGCCGCACTGCGGGACCGGCTGCTGCGCGGCCTGGCCCCGCTGGTGGGCAGCGTCGATGGGGTCTACCTGCGGCTGCACGGGGCGATGGTCGCGCAGGGCTGCGACGACCCGGAGGGCGACATCATCGCCGCGGTGCGCGAGATGTTCGGCGGCTCGGTGCCGGTCGCGGTCAGCCTCGACCTGCACACCCACTTCACCCCGGCCATGGCGGCCGGCACCGACCTGATCGCCGGCTTCCGGACGTCCCCGCACGTCGACTACTTCGACACCGGTGCGCGCGCCGTCAGCCTGCTGCTGGCCGCGCTGCGCGGGGCGAACCCGGTGCTGCGGTTCCGCTCGGTCCCGATGATGGCGGCGGCCGAGAGCCACGACAACAACTCCGGACCGCTGGTGCAGGTGTTCCAGCGGATGCACCACATCGCGGCCGAGCCCGGCGTGCTGGACGCCTCGATGTTCCTCACCCAGCCGTGGCTGGACGTGCCGGGCCTGGGCTGGACCGCCGTGGTGGTCACCGACGGCGACCCGGACCTCGCCCAGCGCCGCGCCGACGAACTGGCCGGCATGCTCTGGGAGCGCCGGGAACTCACCCTGGTGCGCAAGACCCCGGTCGCGGACGCCATCGCCGACATCCGCGCCCGCCCCGGCGCCGGCCGCCCCATCGTGGTCTCGGACGGTGCCGACAGCCCCACGGCGGGAGCCAAGAGCGACGGCAACACGCTGCTGCGCGCGCTGGTCGAGGACCCGGTTCCCGGGCCGGTGCTGCTCACCGTGACCGACGCCCCGGCCGCGCAGGCCTGTCACGCCGCCGGGGTCGGCGCCCAGCTCACCGTGCCGGTCGGCGGCACCCTGGCACCCGCGTTCTTCCAGCCGGTGACGGTGACCGGACAGGTGGTGACCCTGTGCGACGGCGAGTTCACCTCCCGCTACCCGAACCAGCCCGCCCACGGCGGGCCGACCGCCGTGCTGCGCTGCGGGTCCGTCGATGTGGTGCTCACCAGCCTTCCGGTGCGCCTGCTGGACGCGGAGCTGTACCGGCGCGTGGGACTGGACGTGGGCTCGGCCGCCGTGGTGCAGGTCAAGTCCTCCGGCGGGTTCCGGGCCACCTACCAGCCGCTGGCCGATCGGATCATCGAGTTGGACACCCGCGGACCGGCGGACCACGAATTGACCCGGCTGCCCTACGCCCGGATCTCCCGTCCGTGTTGGCCATGGGACATCGACACGCCATGGCGGGCCGGACCCGCCGGGCCCCTGGGGTTGTCGCCAACGGTGACCGGCCGGTGAACCCCACGATGAACCCACCGGTGAACCCGAAACCCGACCGGGGATCCCACCGGTGACAGAAGGAGGACGCGTGCTCACCGCCTTGTCGGCCGTCCGGCTGCGCGAGCTGATCGGCACCGGCGAAATCTCCCCGGTGGAGTTGCTGGACGCCTGCATCGACCGCATCCAGCGGCTCAACCCGGCGGTGAACGCCGTCACCGCGACCTGCTTCGCCCGGGCCCGGCGGGAGGCGACCGCCGCGGAGGCCGCGGTGCGCAACGGCGAGCCGCTCGGCCCGCTGCACGGATTGCCCCTCGGTGTCAAGGATCTGGAGAACACCGCGGGATTGCTGACCACTCGCGGCTCCCCGCTGCTGCGCGACAACGTGCCGGACGCGGATGGCGCCGCGGTGGCCCGGCTGCGCGCGGCCGGGGCCATCGTGATCGGCAAGACCAACGTCCCGGAGTGGGGGGCCGGCGCCAACAGCCGCAACCCGGTGTGGGGCGCCACCGGCAACGCCTTCGACCCGATGCGCAACGCCGG
>DASSTH010000332.1:0-9326 GCA_035708025.1 Nakamurella sp.
CGGCAGGGCCGGCTGGTCCCGCGGTGCGCGCCGTGACGGGTCCGCAGTGCGGGCGGTGACGGGTCAGCCGGGCGCGCCGATCCAGCAATGCCAAGCGGTGACGCGTCAGCCGGCCGCCGGTGCCATCGCGGTCCGGTCCTGGTCCGGTTCGGCGCGCCGCACCGGCTCGAAGCCGGCCCGTGCCAGCAGCGCCGGCAGCGCGCCGATGGTCTGCCGGTTCTGCTCCTGCACCGCCTCCGGGAGATCCTCGAACGGCACCAGCAGCGGATTACGCCGGGCCGCGTTGTCCCGTACCGGCCCGTAACTCCAGCCGGCGGAGGTCCGATCCGCCCTCCACCGCTCGTGCTCCCGGCGCGCCAGCTCCGCCACCTCGTCCTCGGTGAGGGGGGCGGCGGGGGCGCCCCAACTGCGCAGCGGCAGCAGATCGCAGCCGATGGAGCCGAACGCCGCGATCAGATCGTCGACCTGCCGCCGGCTGTCCTCGCGCTCGGCATCGGACAACTCCTCCCAGGGCCGGCCGGCCTCGGAACCGGAGGTGCTGCGCGACAGGTAGTCCTCGTGCAGCGCGCGGGCCAACTGCTCGCGCAGGCCGCTGTCCACCACTGCCGCGGTACAGGTTCGATCCAGGTACGGGAACACCGACAGCCCCATGCCGTGGCGCAACGCGGCCGGCGCCCCGGTGCCCGCCCGGGCCATGGTCAGCAGCCGGGCCAACCCGGCGTCGGCCCGCGTGCGGACCACGAAGGCGTCCGGCGGCCGCACCATGCCGTCGGCCAGCAACAGGGCCGCGGACACCGCCAGCGACTCATCCTGCAGGGCGATCCCCACCCAGTTCGGCCGCCAGTCGGCCAACGCCCGATGCAACCGCTCCACCCCCTCGGCGGTGGGCGAGGTGAGGTCCAGGTCGATCGGGGTGGGCTCCAGCGCGCCGTCCAGCGCCGGGTGCTGCCAGCGCAGGGCCTGCCAGCGGCCGGACGCCACCCGGTCCACCAGGACGATCGGCAGCGGTCCGGCGGCCGCGAGTCCCTGGGCCGCCCAGAGCTGCGCGACGGCCAGCACCAGGCTGCGGCCCAGCTGTCCGAGCCCCACGATCAGCGGGCGCGGCTGCGCCGGCAACCGGTGTTCGGCCATCCAGCGCCGCGCGCCTGCCTCGTGCAGGTTCACGAAGTCCACGCGTGCCGCGTTGTCCGCGGCGAGGTCCTGGCCGCGCAATAGAGCCGCCAGTCCGGCGTTGGACAGCCTGGCGGTGATGCGCAGCGGCCGGCCGGATCGGCGGCGCAGGCCGCGCGCCGCCTGCGCGGTGTCCACGTTGGCGCCATCGTCGGCGTCCACCAGCAGCAGCCGGTCCGCCCGGTCGGCCCGGGCGGCCAGCAGGGTCCCCGGGTCGGTGGGGTCGCCCACCACCAGCGGCACGGCGAACTCCCGGCTCGTTCCGGACGACGGACTGGTGCGGGACACCGCCACCACCCGGTCCCCGCCATCCCGCAGCGCGCGCACGAACCGGTCGGCCACCTCGCCGGAACCCACCACCACGGTGTGACCGCGGGCGCGGGCCGCCCGCAGCCGGCGCAGCTGCTCCTCGAAGACCACCGATGCGGCCTGCACGAGGGTGCCGGCGGCCATCACCGGGGCGACGAACCGCACCACCTGCAGCCGCCAGTTCATGTTGTCGGCGTCGCCCTTGAACTGCAGCGCCGCCAACTGGAGGGTCTGGTAGAAGGTGTCCAGCAGACCGGCCGGCTGCCCGGACGCGGCGGCCTGCTCCCGGTAGCCGCCGACCCCCAGCACCATGATCAAAACCCACAGCGCGGCCAGCAGGAACCACCGCCGACGGGACTTCGCCAGCCAGCTCACGATGCCGTCCCCGGGGTGGGCGTGGTGGCGGCCCGGGCGGCGGTCACGACCCGCACGCCGACGCCGCGATCCCGGGCGTACCGCACGATCTCGGCGGTACCACCGCGGCCGGCCGCGGGCGCCCCGTCCCACACCGCGATGAGCACGTCGCTGGCGTCCACCACGTCATGTCCGGCCGCCAGGTAGGCGTCGGTCCGCCGCGGCCCGGCGGGTTCGGCGACCGACACGCTGTCCGCCCGGGACAGCAGGGCGTCGAACTCATCGACGCTGTCCGGGAAGTCGCGCCGGTAGTCGGCGGCGGGCAGCGGCAGGATCGCGGTCAGGCCGGCCGACGGCCGGGCCAACGCCCGGGAGGCGACGATCCGGTCGGCGCCCTCGGCCAGGCTGCTGATCACCCGGATGCGGTGTCCGCCGCCGCGCGGCGCGAGCGAGTCCAGCACCCGGTCGACCTCGACGGCCACCCCGACGGGGTCGGCGAGCCGCCGATGGCCCGTCACGCCGACGCACAGCACCATCGCCACTCCCGCGGGTGCGGCCGGCCGACCCGCCCCGGGGGCGGCGCCGTTCATCCGATAGGACTGGCGAATCGGACCATCGCCGCACTGCGGTTGTCAACAGGCGACGCCCGCGCGGCCGGTCCTGGCACGGAGGATGCTGTGCGCGGGTGCGTCCACCGGGGGCACCGTCACCGGCCGGCCGGCAGGAAGGACCCGCCATGGAACTGGTGCAAGTGGCGCAGCACGCCGAGGACCTCGACCGGGCGGCCGCCTGGTACGCGCAGCTGCTCGGGGAACCGGAGACCGCCCGCTTCGACCCGCCCGGGCTGCTGTTCTTCCGGCTGGGCAGCGTGCGGCTGATGCTGGAGCGGGGCGCCCCGCCGGCCACGTTGTACCTGCGGGTCCCCGACGTTCGCGAGGCGATCGAGCGGCTGCGCGGTGCCGGCACCGTGGTGGACACCGAGCCCCATGTGATCTTCACGCACCAGGACGACTCGCTGGGTCCGGCCGGCACCGACGAGTGGCAGGCCTTCGTCCGGGACAGCGAGGGCAACCTGGTGGGACTGGTCAGCCAGCTTCCCGCCGCGGTGCCCGGTTCCTGAGCCGTCCGGTCAACGGCCGGGGCGGCCCAGCTGGTCGGGCCGTGCCGGGTGCGCGGCGCCGCGCCGGTGGGATGCCTCGCGGGTGCCGGATACCTCGCGGGTGCTGGATACCTCGCGGGTGCTGGATACGCCGGAGGGCGGGCCCGCACCATGCGGACCCGCCCTCCGGACGGTGCTGCGTCAGCTCACCTGGCGGTGATGCGTCAGCTCACTTGACGGTCGCGGTCGCCCCGGCCTCGGTGAGCTTCGCCCTGGCGGCCTCGGCGGCCTCCTTCGGCGCCTTCTCCAGGATCGGCTTCGGCGCCGAGTCGACCAGGTCCTTGGCCTCCTTCAGACCCAGGCCGGGGACGATCTCGCGGACCGCCTTGATGACCTGGACCTTCTTCTCGCCGGCGGCCTCCAGGATGACGTCGAACTCGTCCTGCTCCTCGGCGGCCTCGGCCGGAGCCGCGGCGCCGCCGGCGCCGGGGGCGGCCGCGACGGCGACCGGGGCGGCGGCGGTGACGCCGAAGGTCTCCTCGAACTGCTTCACGAACTCGGAGAGCTCGATCAGGGTCAGCTCCTTGAACGCGTCGAGCAGCTCGTCGGTGCTCAGCTTCGCCATGATGGTGTCCTTTCTACGAACCTGCTGTGCCCGCGCGTGCGGGCTGGTGGTGGCCCGGTCTGATCCGACCGGATGGGGTCCGGCACGCCCGGGCGGGCGGGCCGGTCGGTCGGATCAGGCCTGGTCGGCCTGGTCCGGGGTGTCCGCCGCGGGAGCGGCGTCCGACTCCGCCGGAGCGGTGTCCGAGTCCGAGGCCGGGGCCTCGGTGGCTGCCTCCGCCGGCACCGTCTCGCCGCCGGCGGCACGCTTCTCCTGCAGTGCGGCCGCCAGCCGGGCGACCTGCGAGGGAAGCTGGTTGAACATGACGGCTGCCTTGGTCAGCGTGCCCTTCATGGCGCCGGCCATCTTGGCGAGCAGCACCTCACGCGACTCCAGGTCGGCCAGCCGGGTGACGTCCGCGGGCGTGACCGCGTTTCCGTCGAGCAGGCCGCCCTTGATCACCAGCAGCGGGTTCGCCTTGGCGAAGTCGCGCAGTGCCTTGGCGGCGTCCACCGGCTCACCGGAGACGAACGCGATGGCGGTCGGCCCGGTGAACAGCTCGTCCAGGCCCTGCACCCCGGCGTCCGCGGCGGCCCGCTTGACCAGGGTGTTCTTGGCGATGGTGTAGGCGGTGTCCGCACCGAGCGACCGGCGCAGCGTGGTGAGCTGAGCCATGGTCAGCCCCCGGTACTCGGTCACCACGGCAGCCTGCGAGTTGCGGAACTTGTCCGCGATCTCGGAGACCGTCGCGACCTTGGCGGGCTTGGCCATCCTCGCCTCCTTTCGGGTGTCGAATGCGTCCGGCGGCGGGAAGCCACCGGCCACCGACCCGGCGAGGCGGCCCGGACATGACGAACGCCCCGGCGCAGGCGCACGGGGCGTGACGCGCGGGCACCCGACGGGCGGCCGCGACTCGACCTCGTCCTCCTGCGTGGGCCGTCCGGATGATCCGGACCTTCGTCGCTGCACCCGGGTGAACCCGCGCACGGCGAAGCCGACGGTCTTCGGTGGAACGGCTCCACAGTACCGGAACGGTCCGGGAGCAACAAAATCGTCGGAGTGCGGCCGGTCGGTAACGATGTCCTCGGCAGGCCGGGCCGGTGGGTGGCGGACATCTCGGCCGGCCCGTTCAGCCGGTGACGATGTCCTCGGCACGCCGGGGCGGTGGGTGGCGGACGTCTCGGCGAGCCGGTTCAGCCGGTGACGATGTCCTCCGCCGGCGGAACCTCGATGCGTATCGCCTCGTTCAGATGGGTCGCCGTCTCGGTGATCCTGACGTCCTCCTCGAACGAGTGGTACCCCGCGATCAACTTGACCGGCCGGTCTTGGGCATCCAGCCACACGAAGACGGTCATGATCGGTTCGCCGCCGCTGCGCAACTGCTGCACCTGGTCCGCAGTCAGATCCTTCACCAACGCCGGGACGTTCAACAGGTCCACGAACATCCGGAACTCGTGCGTGCCAACAGCTTCGGGCTGGGAGCCGAGGTCGGTCAGCTGGAACGCGGCGCCCACCAGATCGGCGCTCAGGGGAAGCAGCACACCCACCGCCGGGTCGTGAACCATGCCGACCACGAACCGGCCGACCGCCGGATCGGTCGCGGACGTCACCTCGTACCACGGTCGTCGCTGGTCGTTGGCGATACCCAGCGACGTGATGATCCGCTGGGGCCCGATGAACGTCCGCTGCTGCACCCAGCGCAGGTTGATCAGGGGCCTGGCCGCGTCACCCGCGCCGATCTCCCGGAGATCGGTGCCGGCGATCCGAGCATCGAAGGCCGTCACCCCGCCGCGCGACGCCTTGATCGTCAGGTCCTCCTGGTAGGTCAACTCCGAGGTGATGTCCTCCCTCATCGAGATCGACTCCGCGATGACCTCGCCGGTGATGGTGGCCGCGCCGACCCTCATGCGACCCAGCAGGACACCCGGATCGACCGGCTGGGTTGCCGGCGCCGTCGACCTGGTTGATCCCGACGTGTCGACCGAACTCAGCGCCGGCGCGCCACCGGTCGCCGGCACCCGCGATCCGCCGGGCGTCGATTCCGGTGAACCGGCGGCGGTCGGCGGCGCTGCCACGCTGGCCGCTGGAGCCGATGTCGCCGGTGTGACGGTCGTGAGGCTGCCGCCGTGGCTCGGCTGCCCCACCGCATGCACGCCCGGCGATGTACTACCGGGGGTTGCGGCGAGCGGTTGCCCGGCGATGCCGGCGCTGCAGCCGGCCAACAGTGTCGTCACCGCCAGCCCGGCGGTCCCCAGCAGCCGGGTCCGCCGGGAGATCCGCGGGCACCTTGACCGATTCACCCCCGCATCATCGACGTATCCGCGGCATCCGGGCAAATCGGAACGCGAACGGCGCGGCGACCCCGGTGGGGGCGCCGCGCCGTCATCGCCTCAGCGGTACGAGGCTCGCCTCAGGAGGCGGCGGACTCCTCCGCCAGCAGGTTGCGGGTCTGCGCCGGGTCGACCGGGATGCCGGGGCCCATGGTGGTGGCGAAGAAGACCTTCTTCAGGTACCGGCCCTTGGCGGCGGACGGCTTCGCCCGCAGCACCTCGTCCAGCGCCGCCGCGTAGTTCTCCACCAGCTGCTCCGCCGGGAAGGAGACCTTGCCGATCACCAGGTGCAGGTTGGCGGCCTTGTCCACCCGGAAGTTGATCTTCCCGCCCTTGATGTCCGCCACCGCCTTGGCCACATCGGCCGTCACGGTGCCGGTCTTGGGGTTCGGCATCAGGCCGCGCGGGCCGAGCACCCGGGCGATGCGCCCCACCTTGGCCATCTGGTCGGGGGTGGCAATCGCGGCGTCGAAGTCCAGCCAGCCGCCCTGGATGCGCTCGATCAGGTCGTCCGAGCCGACCGCGTCGGCGCCGGCCGCCTCGGCCTCGGTGGCCTTGTCGCCGACCGCGAACACGATCACCCGGGCGGTCTTGCCGGTGCCGTGCGGAAGGTTGACCGTGCCGCGGACCATCTGGTCGGCCTTGCGGGGGTCGACGCCCAGCCGCATGGCGACCTCGACGGTGCCGTCCGCCCGCCCCACTGCGGTCTTGCGGGCCAGTTCGGCCGCCTCCAGCGGGCTGTACAGCTTGGTCCGGTCGATCTGCTCGGCGGCCTGCCGGTACGCCTTGCTGCGCTTCATGTCCTGCTCCTCGTCGTGTTGCACGGGTGTGGTGCCCGGGCCAGCGCGTGGCCCTCCCACGTGCACCGCTCGGATGAACGGTGCCGCGTGCGGCGCGATCGGCGCGCCACACGCCCCGACGTGCCGGCCGGGCCGGCTGCGTCGGTACTGCTTGGTGACGGGCATCCCGGCCACCGGGCGTGACGGGAGGCCCGCGGCGACGTCAGTCGGTGACGGAGATCCCCATCGACCGGGCGGTGCCGGCGATGATCTTCGCCGCTGCGTCGACGTCGTTGGCGTTCAGATCCACCTGCTTGAGGGTGGCGATCTCGCGGATCTGCGCGGCGGTGACCGACCCGGCCTTGCTGCTGTGCGGCGTGCCGGAACCCTTCTCCACGCCCGCCGCCTTCAGCAGCAGCTTGGCGGCCGGCGGCGTCTTGAGCTTGAAGTCGAACGACCGGTCCTCGTAGACGGAGATCTCCACCGGCACCACGTCACCGCGCTGCGACTCGGTCGCGGCGTTGTAGGCCTTGCAGAACTCCATGATGTTCACGCCGTGCTGGCCCAGGGCGGGCCCGACCGGCGGGGCCGGGTTCGCCATACCGGCCTTGATCTGCAGCTTGATGATCGCCGCTAGCTTCTTCTTCTTGGGGGGCATGTTCTCTTCCTACCGCTGTGGTTTTCGCTGTGCCGGGCGGACCGGGGCCGGTCCGCCACATTCAGATCTTGGCGACCTGGGTGAAGCCCAATTCGACCTCGGTCTCCCGGCCGAAGATCGAGACGAGCACCTTGAGCTTCTGCGGGCCCGGGTTGACCTCCGCGACGGTCGCCTGCAGGGTCGCGAACGGCCCGTCCATCACGGTGACGGCCTCGCCGACCTCGAAGTCGACCTCGGTGCGCACCGGTTCGCCGGTGGACGCGGCCACCTGGGTGGGCTTCTTCGGAGTGGCCGGGGCCAGGATCTTGACCACCTCGTCGATCGCCAGCGGCGACGGCTGCTGGGCGGTGGCACCGACGAAGCCGGTGACTCCAGGGGTGTTGCGCACCGCGCTCCAGGAGGCGTCGGTCAGGTCCATCCGCACCAGGATGTAACCGGGGTACACCTTGCGCTGCACCTGCTTGCGCTGGCCGTTCTTGATCTCGATGACGTCCTCGGTCGGCACCTCGATCTGGAAGATGTACTCCCCCATCTCCAGCGACTTGATCCGGCTCTCCAGGTTGGCCTTGACCTTGTTCTCGTAGCCGGCGTAGGAGTGCACCACGTACCAGCGGCCCGGGGCCTTGCGCAGCGCGGCGCGGAACTCGGCGGCCGGGTCGTCGGCGGGCTCTTCGGTGGACAGAGCGTCATCGCCGGACGCGTCCCCGTCGCTCCCGGCTCCGTCGGCGGCACTCGCCGATGCGTCGGCGGCCGACTCGGGCTCCTCGACCGACGCCGCGGCCTGCTCGGGCTCGGCGGCCTCGAGCGCCTGATCGTCGATCGTCACGCCGTCGACGTCCAGGACGTCGGGGGCGGACTCGTCGCCGGGTGGCCGGGCGGGTGTCGACACGGTGTCACTTCCTGTTCGTGCTGGATGAATGGTCTGCTGGGTGGTGGACGGCGCGCGGCGGATCAGCCGAAGATCTCCAGCACGGCCTTGGCGAACCCGAAGTCCAGCGCCCAGACCAGGGCGATCATGAACACCAGGAACACGATCACCACGATGGTGTAGGTGATCATCTCCTTGCGCGTCGGCCAGATGACCTTGCGCATCTCCGCGACCACCTCGCGGAGATAGCGGGCGATCCGGACGAAGATGTTGCCGCGCCGCGGCCCGCGGTCCCGGGTCGGCGTGGCCCGGCCCTTGGCGGGGGTGACGCCGGTGCGGGCGGCCGAGGCACGCGCGGCGGCCCGCGCCGATCCGGCCGGGACCCGAGCGCCGACGGCCGCCGGCTCCCGCTCCTCGACCGCCAGCCGGCCAAGACCCGGGACGTCCGCCCGGTCGTCGTCCTGCTCGGCGGCGTCGTCCCGGACGTCGTCGGCATCGGACGCCGCATCGGAGAACCGGTCGCGGTCCTCGTCGCGGCCGTCGTCCTCCGGCACGCCGTCCTGATCGATCTTCACTCGTCCCTCTTCTTCCCTGTGCGGCCATCCGGCCCGGTCCGGCCGGACCGGCTCGGCGGGCCGCCGTGCACCCGCAACGTCTCGTCCCGGACCGGCCGGCGCCGCGTTCCCGGCGTCCGGTGGCCCGACCCGAACCCGGCGCCCTGCGACGCCGTCCTGGTGCGGCGCATGCACGCCGTACCGGTGCAGGGGCGACAGGACTTGAACCTGCAACCTGCGGTTTTGGAGACCGCTGCTCTGCCAGTTGAGCTACGCCCCTCGGCACCCCGCCTCACGGCGAAGCCGGGGTGGCCCGGAGCCACCACATGGGCAGGCAGCATCCAGTACACCCCGATCTGCCAGTGTAGGGCACACCCGGACCCGCTGACGAACGCCGAGACCGGTCCCGACCGCGCTGTGGGCGCTATCGCAACCGGACGGTGGCGCGCGCCCGGCCCAGCACCGTCCGGCCGTCGACCGTCGCGGTGATGTCCACCCGTGCGGTACCCGCCTGGTCGTCGACCTCCGCGACGGCGGCCTCGACCTGCAGGTCGACGCCGTCCGGGTCGGGCACCACCACCGGCCGGGTGAACCGCACCCC
>DASSTH010000333.1:0-3038 GCA_035708025.1 Nakamurella sp.
TTCGACCTGGCCGAGCAGGGCATCGTGCTGGCGGCCGGGGCGTACACGGACTCCGGCCAGCCGGGCGGGATCATCGTGGTGCGTGCGGACAGCGCCGCCGAGGCGGAGCAGGCGTTGGACCCTGACCCGTACCGGCAGGCCGGCGTGGTGATCGACCGCGTCGCGCGGGAATGGGGGCAGGCGCTCGGGCCCTGGTCGGAGTGATCGAACAGCATCATCCACCGCCGGATTGCAGGAATTGCCGGCAGGCCGGGATCGTGCTCTGTAGCTGCTTGAGCTGACCCTGATCCAGGGCCGCCAGGCCGTAGTCGGCCGGATCCACCGCAGTCATCGCCGCGGACTCCGCCGCCACCGTCCCGCCGACCTCGTCCAGGCTGGACGCCGCCACCAGTTGGGAGGCTTCCTGCGCGGTGGTCCGCATCTGGCCCAAGTACTCCACCAACCCGTCCGCGACCGTCCCGCCGTTCGGGATGACCGGGGGCGCAATGGAATCCATGTCGCTCGAGGCCAGGCCTGCCGCGGTGGCCAGTCCGGAGTAGTACACGCTCCAGGCGCTGCGATAGGTCACCGGATCGGCCGGATCGGCGACCGGCAGGACCGCCATGACGCCGTCCACCGAGAGCAGGTCGGTGCAGGTGTGGGTCATCCAGGTGACGGTCTGCGGCGCGACGCCGTCCGGGTCGGCGTGTGATGCCGACGACGCGGAGGTCGCGGCCGGCCCGCCCAGGCGCTCCGCCGTACCCGGCACCACCGCGCCGCACCCGGCGGCCAGCAGCAGCGCGGCCGCGAAAGCCGCCTGGCGGAACACTCCTCGACGCATGCCTTCGTCCCTTCCTGCGCTGGAAGGAGGGTGCGCAGGAGCGTCGCGATACCAACCGGTGACGATATCCGCCATTGACCGGCCATCCGGCGCGGACTACTCTGCACCACTTGTGCCCGCCAGCGTCCGTGTGTTCCTCCGGCTGGCGGTGGCAGGGTTTCGCCGGCAGTCGCACTATCGCCTGGCCATGCTGGCCGGGCTGGCCACCAACGTGGTGTTCGGCTTCATCCGGGCCGCCATCCTGCTCGCGGCGGTGGCCAGCGCGGGTGGCGCCATCGGCGGCTACCGGGCGGGCAGCATGAGCACCTACGTGTGGCTGTCCCAGGGGTTGATCGGCGCGGTCGCCCTGTTCGGCTGGACGGAGATCAGCCAGCGGGTGCGCACCGGAGACATCGCGGTCGACCTGGCCCGTCCGGTGGACCTGCAGACCGCCTACCTGGCAGCCGATCTCGGGCGGGCCGTGTACACCTTCCTGCCCCGCGGTCTGCCCAGTGTGCTGATCGGTGCCATCACCGTCGGCCTGGTACTGCCGAGCTCCCCGCTGCCCTACCTGCTGGGCGTAATGTCGATCTTGCTCGGGGTGGCCATCTCCTTCTACTGCCGGTTCGCCATCAACCTGGTCAGCTTCTGGCTGGTGGAGATCCGCGGTGTGATGAGCCTGTACATCGTCACCGCCTCGTTCCTGTCCGGGCTGTACGTCCCGGTGCACCTGTTCCCGCACTGGCTCGCCTCCGTGGCCGCCGCCACCCCGTTCCCCTCGGTGCTGCAAACGCCCATCGACGTGCTGTCCGGATACCTGACCGGCGCCGACGCATGGAAAGCCGTCGGGCTGCAGGTGGTGTGGCTGGCCGTGTGCGGCGCGCTGGGCCGGCTGCTGATGGCGGCCGGTCACCGCAAGCTGGTGGTGCAGGGTGGTTGATCCGGTCGCAGCACCGGTCACCGTCACGGGCTCCACCCTGCCGGACGGAACGCCGGATGGACCCCCGGGCGCCGACGGGTCGGGCCGGCAACACAACGGCCCCGGCGGGAGCGAGCGGCCCGGCCGGTGGGCCCCCTATCGGGCGGTGCTGGCCAGCCGGCTGCGCGCCCAGCGGGCCTACCCGGCCTCCTTCGCCATGGATCTGGCGGGGTCCCTGCTGATCGGCGTCACCGAGTTCGCCGAGGTATGGGTGATCTTCCACAACGTCACGGTGCTCGGCGGCCTCGACTTCCATGCCATCCTGCTGCTGTTCGGCCTGTCCAACCTGGCGTTCTCGCTGGCCGACCTGCTGGTCGGGCACCTGGACACGTTGCCGACCTACCTGCGCACCGGCACCATGGAGGCCTTCTACCTGCGCCCCCTCCCGGTGTTGCTGCAGATGATGACCAGTGAGATCGCACTGCGCCGGCTCTCCCGCACCGCGGTGGCGGTGGCGGCGCTGGTCGCCGGGCTGGTGGTCAACGACATCACTTGGGACGCCGGGACGATCGGTCTGTTGGCGATCGCCGTGGTGGCCGGGACGGGGATCTTCGCCGGACTGTTCACCATCGCCGCCGGTGTGCAGTTCTTCTTCATCAACGGGGCCGAGCTGACCAACTCCTTCACCTACGGCGGCTCGTACGCCGCGGCCCAGCCGGCGTCGGTGTTCCCGGGCCCGTTGAAGCTGGTGTTCGGCTACCTGATACCCGTGGCGTTCACCGCGTACCTGCCGACGCTGGCGATCCTGCGGCTACCCGGCCCGGCCGGACTGCCCAGCGCTCTGGCCTGGTACACGCCGGTGGCCGCGGTGTGGGTGTGGCTGCTGGCGCTCGGCGCCTGGCGGCTGGGGATGCGGCACTACCAGGGAGGCGGCGGATGACCGGATCGTCGGCGGAGCCGATCGTGCGGGTGGCCGATCTGACCAGGCGGTTCCATCGGCGCGGCGCGCTGTTCCGCCGCGGTGGACGCACAGTCACGGCGGTGGATGGCATGACGTTTGACATCCGGCCGGGCGAGTCGGTCGGGTACATCGGGGCCAATGGCGCGGGCAAGTCGACCACCATCAAGATGCTCACCGGCATCCTGGTGCCCAGTTCGGGGCTGGTGCGCACCTGCGGGCTGGACCCGGTGACGCAGCGGCGGGCGCTGGCGCGGCGGATCGGCGTGGTGTTCGGACAGCGCTCCCAGCTGTGGTGGGACCTGCCGCTTTCCGAGTCCTTCACCATCCTGGCGGCCGTGCACCGGTTGCCCGGCCCGGAG
>DASSTH010000334.1:0-3946 GCA_035708025.1 Nakamurella sp.
GGAGCGCCCGCCTAGTCTGCGAGCATCGGCGATGCGTGCCGGTTCGGTGGCGTGATTGAGGTCGGTCGGCATGCTCCAGCGCGGAGGGTCCGGTGTGGGTCTCGGCCTTGCCCTGTTCTCCGCCGCGTGTTTCGGCACCTCGGGCAGCTTCGCGACGCCGCTGATCAGCACCGGCTGGTCGCCGGGCGCCGCGGTCACCGTGCGGATCGCCGTGGCGGGACTGCTGCTGGTGGCGCCGGCGGTCGTCTCGTTGCGCGGCCGGTGGTCCACGGTGCCGCGCAACGGGTGGATGGTGCTGGCCTACGGGCTGGTCGCGGTGGCCGGGGGCCAGCTGTTCTACTTCAACGCGCTGCAGACCCTGTCGGTCGGCGTGGCGCTGCTGCTGGAATACCTCGGCATGCTGATGGTGGTCGGCTGGCTGTGGATCCGTCACCGCCAGCGGCCGGGCCGGCTGACGGTCGGCGGCGCCGGACTCGCGGTCGCCGGCCTGGTGCTGGTGCTCAACGTGATCGGCGGTGGCGCGCGGCTCGATGTCGCGGGCGTGCTGTGGGGACTGGCGGCGGCCGTGGGGCTGGCCAGCTACTTCGTGATGTCCGCTCGGCTGGACAGCGGGCTGCCGCCGGTCGCGCTGGCCTGCGGCGGCCTGCTGGTGGGTGCCGTCTGCATGCTCGTGCTGGGAGCCCTCGGGGCGTTGCCGATGCATGTTTCGTCCCGCGACGTCACCATCGCGGGACGCGAGGTCCCCTGGTGGGTGCCGCTCCTCGGGCTAGCAGTGATTGCCGCCGCGGTGGCCTACGGCGCCGGCATCGCGGCGGTCCGGCGCCTTGGCGCGAAGCTCGGCTCGTTCGTGGCGCTCACCGAGGTGCTGTTCGCGGTGGTGTTCGCCTGGCTGCTGCTGGGGCAGTTGCCGGCGCCGATCCAACTGGCCGGCGGGGTGCTGATCGTCGCGGGGGTGGCCCTGGTGCGGCTGGACGAGGCGGGGCAGGCTGGCGGCGGTGACGTTGATGCCGGGGTGCCGGTCGGGGACGGAATCTCGGTCGTGCCGGTGGCCGGGGATGCGGCGCTCACCGATGACGGAAGGACGGACACCCCATCGCAGAGCACGACGGCAGCGCCGGATACCGGGACCGGTGCATCACCTGCGACGACAGTGGACTGCGGATCCGGGGCTAGCACTTCCCCTGGCGCACCAGGTCGATCCGGTATTCCGACATCCGAGCGGTGACCGTGGTGGACCTCAGCGCGGCGCGGAGCCGGTTCCGGATCTGGGGCACCGCCTCGCCCCGCTACTGCTTGCGTCCTGCAGAGTGAGCGTAATTACGCGCACTGTGCAGGACACAACGACGGAGTCGGGCTGCACCTGCGCTCATATCCCCGCCAGCTGCGCCAGTAGCTGGTAGCTGCGCAGCCGGTCGGCGCGGTCGTAGACCTGGTTCGTGGCCATGATCTCGTCGGCCCCGGTCCGGCGGACGAGGTCGGCCAGCTGCTCCGTCACCGTCTCCGGGCTGCCCAGCAACTGACCGGTGCGCCGTTCGGCGACGAAGGCCAGCTGCTCCGGCGAGAACTCGTACTCCGCCGCCCGGTCGGGGTGCATCATCGGCGCCGGCGTGCCCGCCCGCAGTCGCAGGAAGGAGATCAACCCGGGCCGCGCCAGGTACTCGGCGCGCTCGTCGGTGTCGGCCACGATCGCGTTGACCGCGACCATGACGTGCGGCCGGTCCAGCCATTGCGACGGCCGGAAGCGATCCCGGTACAGGGCGAGCGCCGCCTCGGTGTTCTGCGCGGAGAAGTGGTGCGCGAAGGAGAACGGCAGCCCCAGCATGCCGGCCAGTTGCGCGGAGAACCCGCTGGAGCCCAGCAGCCAGATCTGCGGCAGCGCCGCCCCGCGGGGAGTGGCCGGCAGCAGTCGCGGGTCGCCGGCCAGCATGCCGATGACGTCCATCAGCTCCTGCGGGAAGTTCTCGGCGGACAGGCCCTCCATGGTGCGGCGCAGCGCCAGGGCGGTGCGCTGGTCGGTGCCGGGCGCCCGGCCGATGCCCAGGTCGATCCGGCCGGGGTGCAGAGCCTCGAGCATGCCGAACTGCTCGGCGACCACCAACGGCGCATGGTTGGGCAGCATCACCCCGCCGGATCCGACCCGGATGGTGCTGGTGGCGGCGGCCAGGTGGGCGATCAGCACCGCCGGTGACGAGCTGGCGATGGCCGGCATCGCGTGGTGCTCGGCGACCCAGAACCGCCGGTAACCCCACTGTTCCGCGCTCTGGGCGAGGGCGGTGGTGGTGCGCAGCGCGTCGGTGTGATCGGCGTAGTCCGCCACCGGAGCGAGATCCAGGATCGACAACGGCGGGTTCGATGGGGGCGGCGTGGCGGGCGTCGAGGTCATATGGGCGGGCAACGCCGGGTGGTCGCGGCTTCTTCCCCCACGCGCGGAAGGTCACCGGACAGTATCGGTGGCACCGCAGTTATTGCGGAGACGCGGAAAGCGCAGTACCGTCGTTGCTGTGAACGCGCCCCAGCCCCCGAGCCCCATCGCCCAGACCCTGCGAGAGGTGGCCGACGTGCTGGAACGCACGGATCCGTCGTCACCGGCGGATGCTCTGCCACTGCTGCGGGAGGCGCAATGGAAACTGACGCAGGCCATCGACGAGGCGATGGCGCTGGCCATCGTGGTGCAGGGCGCCAGCATCCGGCAGGCTGGAGCCCTGGCGGGGCTGAGCGAGAACTCCGTCCCGCCGCGGCTGGCCCAGACCGAGGCGCTGGCCCCCTATGCGGACGAGGCGGGCCGGGTGTCGGCGCGCGGCGTCGAGCGCGCCCGGTACGACTTGGAACGCGGCACCGTTCCGGCCCCCGCGGCCGCCCCGCGGCCGCCGATGACCTTCCGCCGGCGCCGGCCGGAATGACCGGCTCGCATCGCCGCGAGGATCAACATGCCGGTGGAGCGCCCGATATGCCCGAAACGACGCGAAGTTGATCCGCGCGAGGAGAAGTTGATCCTCGCCGGACCGGGACCGAGCCGCCGGCCACGCCCGACACAACGCCAACCCGAAGGGAAGCCACGATGACCGACAAGGACCTCACGCACCTGTACTTCCTGCTCGACCGCTCCGGCTCCATGGAGTCGATCCGGCAGGACATCGTCGGCGGGTTCGACGCATTCATCGCCGAGCAGCGCCGCCAACCGGGCCGGTGCCGGGTCTCGCTGTCGCAGTTCGACGACGAGTACACCGAGGTGTACGCCGACCGGCCGATCGCCGACGTGCCGTCGCTGGTGCTGCAGCCACGCGGCACCACCGCCATGCTGGACGCCATCGGCCGGCTGATCGTCACCACCGGCCAGCGGCTGGCCGCGCTGCCGGAGCCCGAGCGTCCCGGAACGGTGCTGGTCGGCATCATGACCGACGGCCTGGAGAACGCCTCCCGGGAGTACACCCGCCCGCAGGTGCGCGCCATGATCCAGCGGCAGACCCGCGAGTTCGACTGGACGTTCCTGTACATGGGCGCCAACCAGGATGCCGTCGAGGTCGGTACCGGGCTGGGCATCGACGCCGGTCTGGCCGTGACCTACGCGCCGTCGCGGGCGGCCGACGCGATGGCAGCCACCAGCAACAACCTGGCGCGGATGCGCGGGGCGGTGCTGGCCGGAGCACCGGTGGCCGCCGCCCGTCAGCAGGCGTACTTCACCGCGGAGCAGCGCGCCACCGTCATGGACGGGCCGGGAGGCGATCCTGATGCCTCGAACCCGGGGACCGCGTCACCGGCGGACGACTCCGCGCGGCGAACGGTGCGCCGTCCGATCAGGCCGGTACGCCGCCGCCAGTGACGGGACGTCGCCGCGGCGCGTGCCGCTAGCAGCTGCACTGACCGGCCTGCTGCGACGGTCGCCGCTGAACTGCCGGGCCGCGGTGGCCGGCAGGGGCCGGCGCGCGCGTCAGCGCATCCGGGGCGG
>DASSTH010000335.1:0-2059 GCA_035708025.1 Nakamurella sp.
GTGCTGCGCTGGAGCGGCGCCGACCTGGCCGGGCTGGTGGCTGCCGGTGCGGTGTCGGTGGTTCCGGGCGGCCCGGCGAAGATCGCGGACGAGCTGCGCCGGCGCCGGGACTCGTACGGCATCTCCTACATCTGCACGAGCGCCGCATTCGCGGACGTGCTCGCCCCGGTCGCCGGGCAGCTGGCCGGCACCTGACCGACACCCGGCAGCCGAAGCCCGCCCACGGCCGCGCTTGCACCGGCACAGCCCTGCTGGGCCCCGCGCGGATCAACTTCGCGATTTCCGGGGTGGTATGTCCGGATCGGCGTGAAGTTGATCCGCGCGGACGGAAGTTGATCCTCGCCGGACGGGGGCCGGGCGGCGTTTGACCCTCGCCGGACGGGGGCCGGGCGGAGTCGCCCCCCGCGGACGGTCAGGTGCCGAGGATGCGGGCGGGGTTCTGCACCGTCATGGTGTCGATCGCGTCCTGGCCGACCCCGCGGCGGCGCAACTCCGCCAGCGCCCGGTCCGGCAGGTAGCTCAGCCCGTACGTACCGTGCGTCCGCGGGTTCGCGTACGCCTCGTGGCCGGTCATGTCGCAGGACAACACGATTCGGCCGGCCCAGCCGCGCCGGACCAGCTCGGCGATGGTGTCGAAGCGCTCGCTGTCCGGGCGGTGGCACAGCCGCTTCAGCACGCTGTCCGGCTCCGGCGACTCCTCCGGTCGGAGTTGGTAGTCGAAGTACTCCTTGCCGATGGTGTCGAATCCGGCGGTCACCCCGGTGCGCAGCACTTCCTCGACCGCCGCCACCTCCGGGTTCAGGTCGAGGTGGCCGATGACGATCTTCTCGGGTTCCGCCCCCTCGGCCAGCAGGACCTCCACCTGCTCGGCCGCCATGGTGCCCAGCGAGGCGTGGGTGTAGATGGGCAAGCCGGTCACCTGCTGCGCCCGAGCCGCGGCTTGCAGGCAGCGCCGCTCGCCATCGGTGATCACGCCCAGGCTGGTGGCCACCTCCCCGTAGATCCCGACCGGCACACCGCCGTCGTCGGCGGCGGCCACGAACCGGGCGGTGAGCTCGTCCAGGTTCAGGCCGGCCACCCCGGGCGGGAACCAGCGCTCGGTGTAGAAGCCGAACCCGGCCACCAGGTGCATCCCGGTGCGCCGGGAGATCTCCTGCAACACCGTCAGTCCGGCGCGGTCGCCCACGCCGGCCCGGCCGGTCAGGTTGACCAGGGTACGAAAGCCCTTCTCCGGCAAGGGCGCGGCCGCCCGGGCGGCGAGATCCGCCTCGTCGGCCAGGGTTCCGCCGGACAGGAACCGCCCCGGGAGCAGGGTGGCCAGGTGCTCGTGCATCAGCACCCGGCCCAGCTCGGCCGCCGGTACCGGCCCGAGCACGGTGCGGACATAGCCGTCAGGCATCGATGCCCTCCCGCCGCAACCGGATCTGCGGTACCCGCCAACGCGGGTCGGTCACCTCGGCCCCGTCCGGCAGAAAGCCCGCCGAGGCATACAGCCCGCGGGCCCGCTCGTTGCCGGCGAACACCCACAAGGTCACCGCCCGGTAACCGTCGGCGGCCAGGGCAGAGACGGAATGCTCGAGCAGCCGTCGCCCGACGCCAGCCCCGGCCGCATCGGGGTGCACGTACAACGCGGCGATGTAGCCCACGCGCCCCGGTGCAGGTCCCGCGTCGGCCGGCGGCACGTTCTCCGTGTCATCGGTGGCCCCGTCCCCCAAGCGCACGAAACCGCGTGGGACCGAGTCAATGTCGGCGACCACGGTGTGCAGCGGCGGTCGGTCCGAGTGGGTGTCCCAGCCGGCGAACCAGCCGCTGACCGTCGGCAGGTCCACCAAGGCCAGCACGTCCGGCGGCAGCAGCGTGCGGTATCCGTGCTGGAAGGCGGCTACGAAGACGTCCACCAGAGCGGGCAGGTCGTCCGGACGGCTCGGGCGCAGCTGCGGATCTCCCGTCACCGCCCGGCTCCGGTCACCCGGTCGCGACCGCAGCACCGGATCCCCGGTCGCCGCCGCGTCTGCCGTCACCGCCCGGCTCCGGTCACCCGGTCGCGACGGCGGCTCCG
>DASSTH010000336.1:0-4623 GCA_035708025.1 Nakamurella sp.
GATCCGACTCCGAGTTCGCCGACCAGGACAACACGACCGAACCGTCACCGGCCACCGCCGCCAGATCGGCCGGAGCCGCCGGCGCCTGCGTGTCGGCCGCGGGTTCGATCGTGACGTAGTCCAGTTTGGTGTTCGTGCCGCCGATCGCGTCGATGGTCAGCCTGCCGTCGGTGACCGGCACGGTGACCGTCGCCACCTGGTACTCGGCGGCCGGGGTGGCTTGGAACCGATCGATGGCGTTCACGCCCTCGACGTTGATGGTGTGCACGCTGTCGTAGCACGGCGCGTCGCAGGTGTCCGACGCGGTCCCGGGCTGGTCGCCGACGCTCACGGTGACGGTGTAGCTGCCGTCCGGTACGTCGTATTCGAAGGCACCCGGAGTCGGGTTGCCGTTGGTGTTGCCGGACCCGGTGAGGTCGCCGTACTGCATGTGGATCAGGGTGTCCTGCAGCTGGTCGATGCCGGTCCGGTTCCGGTCCCTGGTGTTTCCGTCGCTCTGCGCCGTGTGGGAACCGATGGAGTTGAGGTCGACGGGGATGTGCGTACCCGTCAGGCTGTCCTGCCGCACCCACCCGAAGCCGCGGGTGTTGCTGTAGGGCTGTCCGTTCGCGGGCGTGAATCCGTCCGGCACGGGAGCCAGCTCCGGCTGGAAGTTGATCTGTGCGGGGATGCCGGGCATGGTCGGTTCGGCGACATCCGGCTGAGCCATCAGCGACTCCGTCGGGGCGGAGGAGCCGTTCTCGTTCACCGCCGTCACCGCGTAGTAGTACAGCGCGCCGTTGGTCACGGCCTCGTCGGTGTACTCGGAGGTGGTCGCAGCCGTGGTGGCGTATGGGGTGCCCGTGGTGCTCACCGGGCTGGTGGTGCTCCGGTAGACGTCGTACTCGGTGACCGAGTCGGAGGCTGGGTTGTCCGACCAGTCCAGCGCCACGCTGCCATCGTGGCCGGTCGCTGAGAATCCGCCCGGGGCGGTCGGCGGTGCGACGGTGGTCGCGGAGAACGAGTCGAAGTGGTACGCCACGCCGGCCAGGTTCTTGCGGCTGGTCGCGAAGATGCCGCCGAATGCGGTGGCGCCGCTGGTCTGGGTGGCGAGGGTCGTGCCGTCGAAGAACTGCGCCGGAAGCGTCAACGCCGGCCCGGGAAGTTCGGTCGCCGTTCCGAAGTCGGTGTCCGACTGGTGCTTGACCGCATAGCTACCGGTGACGGTGCCCGTCCCGGCATCGAGCACCATGGTCAGCCGGACGGTGTCGGTGGGGAGCAGAGAACCCGCCAGCGTGCCGGTCGGTCGTTGGTCGATGCTGGAATCGGGCTTGGCGTCGTTCAGCTCCCTGGTCAGCTGCACGCCCAGCTGGCCGTTCCCGACGTTCTGCGCGACGAGCTTGACGAAGTTCGCCTGATCAGGCCCGAACCAGAGCCCCGCCTGCTCGGACATGCTGGTGGCCGACGCGAACGGGTCCACGATCGTGGTGGTCAGCGTGGTGATCGCTCCATCCGCGTGCAGACCCACCCCGAGCGTGTTCTGTTGGTTGTTGTTGTCGACGTATGCAATCCCCGGCTCGGCCTGGATGGTCAACTGACCGGCAGAGGTGTCCACCGCGACGTGGTCCGGCTGCCACTGGTCGCCGGCGGTGTTCGGCTGCACCATGGTGAATCCCGTGCCGATCCCGTCACTGCCGGCCAGACCACCCGGATCGGCCGAGAAGTCGTTCGTCACCGGCGACCCGGGCACCAGTTGATCACAGGCCAACGTGGAATAGGGCGCACAGCCGGCGTCGTCGGCGGCCGACGACGCGGCCGGAAATCCGATCGCCAGGGACAGTGTCATCGCCAGGATGGCGATCACGGCGGTGGCCGGCCTGATGGGGCGAGTGCGAACGAACATGGATCCTCCGGACTGGAACTGCACGGCCGCCGGATGTGGCGGTCGGTCCTCGCGGGTATTCCGGAGGAACCAGGACATCAGAACCGAAGGAACGCCAGATGCGCCATTCCCGAATAGGGGCGAGTTCGTTGAAGTTCGCCAACGTCTGCTCGGCTCCCGGTTCGGTGATTTCCACGGGCTCAGCAGCCGCTCAGCGCGCGCACAGATGGCGTAACGCGACGCATATTCGCCGGTGGCGACGCTGACGGCGAACGATTTCGAACGTTGAAGGATTCAACGCTTAGGGCGTCGAAACGTTGAGATCGTTCAACGGTGCTGTTGCGGTGGGCGCCCGTTGTGGGAGTGCTGCGGGTGGCCGTAAACGCCGGGGAGTCGCATATCGATGAGCGACTTGCGGGTCGGCAAACGCAACTTGTGCTTCAGCGCCAGGATGTGAGAACGCACCGTGACCGCCTCCACGCCGAGGCGGTGGGCGATCTGGGAGGTGCTGAAACCGGAACGCAGCAGGCGGAGCACCTCCTGCTCCCGTTGCGTCAGGTGGACCCGTTGCCGGCCGGGCAGCGCGAGGTCGCGGCCCGGGCGCGCCTGGAACTCGGCCAGCAGTTCCCCGACCGCCGCGCGCGGCAACGCCGCCTCACCACGGAGGACTCCGAGCAACGTCGCAGCCAGGCGATTCACGCCCGAGCTGACCGAGACGTAACCCGATGCGCCCGCCCGGAGCGCCCGCAACAGGTCGTCGAACGGCTCATGCGTTGCGGTCAGCAGCACCACCCGTCCGAGGTCCTCCGAGATGATGGCCTCGGTGGCCCTGACGGCCCCGCCGGGCAGCGTCACGTCAACCAGGGTGAGCACGGGCCGATGCCGCCGTGCGGCCGAGAGGGTGGATTGAAGGTCATACGTGGTGGCATCCACGATGGTGAAGACGTCGCCCAGCAGGGCCTGCAGCCCGGCCCGCAACACGGCGTTACCCGACGCGATCAATAGCGGCAGCGCTGCGGACGGCTGACCGTGACCGAGATCTGCTGTGTCCACCATGGCCGGCCTAGCGGTAACGGAGCGCTGGATCGATAACCGACCGTCGGTCGGCCACCTCCTGGCGGCCCGGACGTTGCAACAACACCACTCCCATCATGCGGCTCCACCTCGACGTTACGACGACACCCGCGGGAAGGCGGCGGCGGTAAGGGTCGGGTACCAAAAGGCCTGCTCGGGGAAACAAATTTCATCAATACTGTGGAGACGAGGGCCTACAGAATGTAATCATCTATTACATGTAGTAATGAGATTGTGTAACGAATGGCACACATCACGCCCTGAACCGGCGCGAGTGCGGATTCAGGGCCCCCCGGAACTACTGGCGACGGAACGACTGGCGACCGCAGGGCCGCCCCGGCGACGGTCCTACCGCGCGACGGCACTTCTGCGGGGACCCGGGGGCCGCTGGCGGCTACGGCATGACCGGTGTCAGCCGAAACCGCGGACAGGCCGCCTTGCCGTTCCGACGTCACACCGTCATTGGTTGTCCGCCGCCGGCTGCGGCGTCACTCCATCCAGTCCTCATCCGCCGCCGAACCGGTCCGCAGCCGGCGCTCCAGCGTCTCCCGCCACGAGTCCGGCAACGGCAACCGGACCGCGTCGGCCACCTCGGCCGCCGACCCGCCACGATGCAGCACCAGGTGCAGCAACCGGCTCATCGGCCACTCCGGATAAGGACGGTCCAGCACGAGAAACTCGTCACTGGCACACAGTGTCCCCGGTTGCTCGACCGCGTAATACCACCCGGTGCGGCCCGTGCGGAGCACCCGGCGCGCCATGTCCGGCACGCCGAAGCGCACGTTCAGCTTCCAACACGGTCGGCGGCCCTGGGACACCCGCAGCACTGCGGTGCCGACCCGGATCCGGTCACCGATGCACACGTCCGCCTCGGTGATCCCGTTGCTGGACAGGTTCTCCCCGAACGCCCCCGGTTCATCCAGGAGCGGCAATGCACCGAGATCTCGCTGCCAGCAGGCATAGTGGTCGCGGGCGTAGTGGTGCACGGCCTTGTCGGGCCCGCCGTGGAACACCGGATCACCCTGCTCGTCGCCGACGACTCCCACCGGCCCGACCGTCACCGGCCCGTTGACCGGTCGTTTGCCGATCGCGCTGCGCTCGCCACGGGCGTAGTCCTCGGCACGGCCGACGAGCACGGTATCCAGCACGCCGAGGACGAGCCCGGTCGTCGCGGTCACAGCCGGCCCGAACGGGCGATGCGGGGGGCTGCTACCGCCCTGATCATGCGTCTCCCCGGATGCCACCCCACACCGGCGATGGTATCCGGCGCCGGTTGGGGGCTGCGGTCCGGGCGGCGTGACGGGGCGGGCAGGCGGGGCAGACCCGGGCGGCGCGCGTGGGCCCGGACGGCGCCATGACACCACCCGGTGAGCTCGCCGGGCACCTTCGCGACGGTTCGACATGGGCCACGTAGAGCACGTCCGCACCTGCCCACCAACAGCATATCCGCTGGTAGCAGGGCTGTCGGAGGTGCGTTCTACGGTGTGGGCATGCACGGAACGGGACTCGCATTCGGCGAGCGGGTGGCGCTGTTGGACGGTGCCCCCACCAGGCTCCCCGGGACCGTGCTGCTGCCTGCCGGGCAGATCCGTCCCGGGCTCGGCGGGCCGGCATCGACACCCGTCCAGACCCGGCGGCCGGCTGGCATCTGGCTCCCCGGCCGGGACGACACGGTGCGGGGCCGGGTT
>DASSTH010000337.1:0-2359 GCA_035708025.1 Nakamurella sp.
CGGTGCTGGCCCAACCGGTTGCGGCGAGGTCCTTGAACAGGTCGGTGAATACATCGGCGCGGATCTGACTGCGGCCGCGTCCGGCGGCGAGTCCTGCAGCCTGAACTGCGGCGGCGATCCGGTCCAAGACCTGGAATGTCACCTCGGCATCGGGGGTCGACACGTCGGCCCGCACCGTCCCCATGCCGTGCTGCCCACGCTCAACGCGCACGCCGCGCCGCTGACGGGCCACTTGTTCCCGCCGGGCAGCGGCGTCGGGGTCGATGCGCGCGACCTCACGATCCACCACCTCCCGAACCCGGCTGGGCGTGCGGTCGGCCGCGGTCGGGAGTACGGCACGTTCCACCGCCCGCCGGCATTCCGGGTTCAACTCGGTCGTGCCCTCAGCGATGATCGACGCCCGATAACCGTCCAGGTCCCCACGCTGCTGCGCAGCCAGCGTGCCGGGCAGTTCGTCCGCCATCAGGACGGCCCGCTCGGTCCGCGCCCGGGCGGTGATGGGCGCCACCCGCAAGGCGCAACCGATCTCGACAGCGGCGACCTTGACCGCCGCATCCCGGAGCGCCGGACCCCACATCGGGTCGACCAACAGCGCCGCCGGGCTGGTGGCCTCCGGTACATCCATGGCCACGCCCAGCGGTGAGGCCGCGACATCCACCAGATCGCCGAGGGGAAGCGCCACGCCGGGCCGGGCGAGTGCCGCGATGTACCGCTGTTGCAGCGCCTGCGCCCAGTTGATCAGTCGTTGCGTGCCGCGGATCGCGTCCAATAGTCCTGGAGCGTCGAGTTCCGCGGCCGTCCGATCCGCGTCCGGCTCCGGGGACTCGGCAGCGAGCGCCTCGGCCGGATCCTCACGCCCCGGTGTCACGGGGCAGAACCGCTCGAGCACCGCTGCCGACCAGCCGCCCGGAGCATTCGTCGCCGCGGCGGCGAGCGCCTCGCGTTGAACCGCCGCGGAAGCGTCCAGCGCCCATGCCGGCTCGTCGGTGTCTGTGTCGGTGCCTGTGTCCGCGATGCCTACCGCGTAGGCGCTATCGGCAGCAGGTGCGGAGTTGTGAAGGGCGGCCCACCCGGCTTCCCCGTCATCGCCTGGCCAGCCGACCGGTGGAGAGGCGTGCGTCCATTCCTGGGGCGGCCACTCGGCGGTCGTCGTGAAGCCGAATGTCGCATCGCCGTGCATGGTCACCGCCCCCCTCGGCTCATCCGTACCATCCCCTCACCACTACGCTACCCATGCTTCGATGATTCGTCAAGCCGTACGATAAACATTTTCTACTTGGTTTGAAGGCGCTGAACGAGAGCAGCGGACAACCCCGGTCCGGGGCCGCTCTTCGCGGTCCCAATGGCGCCTCTACGGCGGGATCATCGCGGTCCCTATGGCGCATCCGGCACGGCCCTTCGCGGCCCCTGGAGCCGGTCCGGCCCTGCTAACGGGCGGTCCCTTGGCGCATTGGGCGGCTCCTCGCGGTTGCTATGGCGGCTCCTCGCGGTTGCTATGGCGGATCCGGGGCGGCTCGTCGCGATCCGTAGAGCGCATCCGCGCCGAACAGTGCCGGTCCGTCGCGCTCGGGAACGCCCTCGGCCAGCAGCATCCGCCGTTTGGTGACGGCGCCACCATGAGCGGAGAACCCGCCGATCGAGCCGTCGGCTCCCAATACCCGATGGCAGGGCACCACGATGGGGAACGGGTTGCCGCCCATCGCCCGGCCGACCGCCCGAGCCAGGCCGGGGTTGCCGATGCGCTCGGCAACCTGGCCATAGGTCAGGGTGCGCCCGGGAGCGATCGACCGAGCCACGGCGTACGCCCGACGTTCGAATTCCGATCGCCCGCGCAGATCCAGCGGGACGTCGGTCAGGTCGTCCGCGCCGCCGGCGAGCACGTTCCTGATTCGCTGGATGACCGCTGTGACCTTCGGTGGTGGTCGCCTCAGGGCGGCAGCCGGATGCACTGCGGCCAGGCGCGCCGCGGTGGCGTCGGACGAACCCTCCGGCAATTGGACACCGGTGATGCCCGCGGGGCCCCACGCGATGCCGCAGGCGCCGATGACGGTGTCGAAGACGGCGAACCCATCGGTGACGGGAACGTCGGCGCCGGAGTCGCCCGAGGGTGGCAGCTCGCTGCTGTCGGTAGGGCCGGGCAGTGGGAAGCCGTCGTCGCTGACCTGGACGGACGCTGTCGCTACGTCACCGCTGGCTTGGTCGGTGATTGCCGTGCCGACACCCTTGGTCTGGAGGGAAAGTGCGGCATCGTCGCCGTTGGCTTGGTCGGACACTCCCGCCCGGTCACGGCCGACGCCGTCGGTCAGGGGAAATCCGTCACCGGCGACGCCGTCGGTCATGGGAAATCCGTCACGGCCGA
>DASSTH010000338.1:0-4402 GCA_035708025.1 Nakamurella sp.
CGTGACCCCGCGCCGCTGCGCGGATGTGATGCGGAAGGCGTCCGTCACCCCGGGACCGAGCGCGATCTTGGCGCGGGATCCGATGGCGAACGGCAACACCAGACCGTCCGAGTAGTCGGTGTGCTCGCCGATCAGGTTCACCCGGCCCGGGGCCGACCACACCCCCACCGGGTCGGCCCCGAACCGGGAGCGGAACAGGGCCGCCGCTGTCACGTGATCCTCATGTGACGGCCAATTCCCAGGCGTCGCGAACCATGTCCGCCAGCGAGAGTTCCGGCCGCCAGCCCAGTTCCCGCCCGGCCCGGGCCGCGGATGCCACCAGCCGCGCCGGATCCCCCGCGCGGCGCGGCCCGACCGTGGCCGGTACCGGCATCCCGGTCACCTGCCCGACGGTGTCCAGCACCTCGCGCACGCTGTATCCGTCACCGTTGCCCAGGTTGCACACCAGGTGCGTCCCGGGCCGGGCGGCGCCCAGCGCCAGCACGTGCGCGCGGGCCAGGTCCGCCACGTGCACGTAGTCGCGGATCGGCGTGCCGTCCGGGGTGGGCCAGTCGTCACCGTAGATGGTCAGCTCCGGCCGCCGCCCGGCCACCGCGTCCAGCGCCAGTGGGATCAGGTGCGTCTCGGTGGTGTGCCGTTCCCCGGCGCCGAACGCGGCGCCCGCGACGTTGAAGTAGCGCAGGCTCACCGCGGCGAGATCCGTTGCGCCGCATTCGCCGGCCAGCATCATGTCCACGGCGAGCTTGGTGGCACCGTACGGGTTGGTGGGGCGGGGCGGGGCGTCCTCGGTGATCGGCACCGCGTCCGGTTCGCCGTACACCGCGGCGGTGGAGGAGAACACCAGCCGGGGCACCCGGTGAGCGGTGACGGCGTCCAGCAGGGCGCGCGTGCCACACACGTTGGTGCGCCAGTACAGCGACGGATCCGTCACCGACTCGCCCACCAGTGACTTGGCCGCGAAGTGCAGCACCGCGTCGAAACCCCCGCGGCCCAAGACGTCTCCGGCAGCGGTGATGTCCGCCCGCACCAGCTGCACGCCGTCCGGAACGGCATCGGCGTGGCCGGTGGAGCAGTCGTCCAGCACCACCACGTCATGACCCTCGGCGCGCAGCAGCCGGGTGACCACCGAGCCGATGTATCCGGCCCCGCCGGCGACCAGGGCCCTCACGACGCCCGCCGCTCGTTCCGGGGATCTCGCAAACCCTTCACAGGACCACCGCCCGCAGCCGCTGGGCCGCCGCCTCCGGCGCGATGTCGTTGATGAACGCGCCCATCGCGGACTCCGAACCGGCCAGGTACTTCAGCTTGCCCACCGCGCGGCGGATGGAGAACAGCCGCAGGTGCAGCCAGAAGTCATCCCGGCCGGCGAACACCGGAGCCTGGTGCCAGGCGGTGATGGACGGCAGCGTGTCGGCGAACACCCCCTCCATCCGCCGCAGCACCTCCAGGTACACCGGCACGAACGCGTCCCGCTCTGCGTCGCTCAGCGCCGGGAGGTCCGGGACTTGCCGGCGCGGATACAGGTGCACCTCCAGCGGCCAGCGCGCGGCGAACGGCACGAACGCGAACCAGTGCTCGTTGCCGGCCACCACCCGCGGACCGGCCGCCTCCTCGATCACGATGTCCGCGAACAGGTTGCGCCCGTTGACGGCTCTGTACTGCGCGACCTGGGACAGCATGCGCGAGGTGACCGGCGTGATGAACGGGTAGCCGTAGATCTGGCCGTGCGGATGCTCCAGGGTGACGCCGATCTCGATACCCCGGTTCTCGAAGCAAAAGACCTGCTGCACCCCGGGATGGCCCGCCAGCGCGCTGGTCCGGTCGGCCCACACGTCCACCACGGTGCGCACCCGGGACGCGGGCAGCGACGACATGCTGGCGCGGTGGTCGGAGGTGAAGCACACCACCTCGCAGCGCCCGTTCCCCGGTTGCGGCTGGAAGAGTCCCTGACGCGACATCACCGGGAAACCCGGCGCGGCCGCGGCCCGGTCGGCGGGCGGAGCATCGGCGGTGTGCTGCCCGGGGAGCTCGGCGCCCGGGCCGACGCCGGCGAACGAGGGGAACCGGTTCTCGAAGACCACCACGTCATAGGCCGGTGACGGGATCTCGGTGAGGTGCCCCGGGGTGGACGGGCAGAGCGGACAGGCATCGGCCGGCGGGTGATACGTGCGGGTCTGCCGGTGCCCGGCGATCGCCACCCACTCCCCGGCCAGCGCGTCGTACCGGGTCTGCGAGCTGTGCTGCACCGGCGGCAGGTCCCGACTGTCGTGCAGAACCCGTGGGGCGCCGGCCGTCTCGTCGAAGTAGATGATCTCCCGGCCGTCCGCCAGCGTCGCCGAGGTCCGGTACAGCGGATGTCCGGTCATGTCGTCCTCTCGCGCGGCCCCGATCCCGATCCGTTGCGGCCCGCCCACGAGCGTGCCAGACGCGGCCGCAGGCCCGCGGCGGGGGACGCCCGGCCGCCGGTGTAACAGGACTTATATAAGTGCTGTTACGATAGCCCGGTGACGGACGATCAGGGCGATCAGCACCCGGACCAGCGGGCCCCCGAGCCGCTGGAGCCGGCCGAGTGGCGCCCGCTGCACCGGCTGCTCGCGCATCTGGACGAGCAGATCGCGGAGGTCTACCGGCGACGCGGCATCACCGACGTCCGCCCGCGCTTCGTCGGACCGTTGATCCTGCTGGCCCGTCACCGATCGCTGACCATCCGGGAACTGGCCGAACTCAGCGGCCGGACCCATTCGGCGCTCAGCCAGACGGTGACCGCGCTGCGCAAGCAGGGGTTGGTGGAGTCCGCACCGGGCACCGACGCCCGGACCCGGCGGGTGACGCTCACTGCGCGCGGCCGGGAGCTGGTGCCGCTGATGGAGGCGGAGTGGCATGCCACCGAGGAGGCGGTGCGCCGGCTCGACCGGGACATCCCGTACCCGATGGTCCGGGTGGTGGCGGACATCGAACGGGCGCTGCAAGCCCGCTCGTTCGCCGACCGGGTGGAGGACCAGCTGCCCGGATCCCTTCGCCGGCCGGCCGATGACGACGAGGACGCCTGATGCGCCAGTTCCTGATGGACGTCCGGCCGCTGCGGGCCAGCGCCGACTTCCGCCGATTGTGGCTGGCCGGGATCTTCTCCGGGATGGGTTCCCAACTGGCGAGCTTCGCCGTGCTGTTCTACGTCTGGCGGCTCACCGGCAGCGTGGTCTGGACCGGCATGGTGGGACTGGCGCGGATGCTGCCCATGCTGGCCGCGGCGCTGGTCGGGGGTGCCCTGGCCGACAGCCGGGACCGGCGCCGGCTAGTGATGGTGACCCGTTCCGGGCAGATCGTCACCGCCGCGCTGCTGACCGTGGACTCGGCGACCGGCGGTCAGCTCTGGGCGGTGCTGCTGCTGGTCGGCCTGCAGTCCGGGCTGGGCACCGTCGGCGCCCCGGCCAGCAAGACCTTCGTGCCCAAACTCCTTCCGCCCCGGCTGGTCTCGGCCGGCATCGCGCTGTTCATGATCTCCTTCCAGGCCAGCATGCTGATCGGACCAAGCGTGGCCGGGCTGATCGTCGCGCAGTGGGGCGTCACCGTCTGCTTCGCCATCGACACGGTGACCTTCGTCGGCTCCCTCTATGGCGTCCTCCGGCTGCCCCCGATGCCACCGGAGGCACCGGCCCACGGCGACCGTCCTCGCCGCGGGCTGCGGGCGGTAGGCGAGGGCATGGCGTTGGTGGTTCGAACGCCGGTGGTGCGCGCGGCGATGCTGGCCGACCTGGTGGCCACCGTGCCGGCCATGCCGATCTCGCTGTTCCCCTTGATCAATGCCGAACGGTTCGGCGACAACCCGCGCACCCTGGGACTGTTCATGACGGCACTGGCTGTCGGAGGAGTGCTCGCCACGGCGTTCTCCGGCACCTACACCAGGCTGAACCGGCAGGTGGTGGTGATGCTGGTCAGCGTCGCGGTCTGGGGCGGGGCGCTGCTGGCGTTCGGCCTGGTGTCGGCACTCTGGGCCACGCTGCTCACGCTGGCGGTCGCGGGGGCGGCGGACTCCACCAGCGTGGTATCACGCGGGACGGTGGTGCAACTCGCGGTGCCCGACCGGGTGCGCGGCCGGGTCAATTCGTTGGACTACCTGGTGGGCGTCGCCGGGCCCGAACTGGGCAACGTCCGGGGCGGTCTGGTGGCCGGCGCGACGTCGGGCTCGGTCGCCACGATCATCGGCGGGGGCATGGCCGCCCTCGGCGCGGGCCTGATCGCGCTGCTGGTCCCGGTGGCGCTGCGCTTCTCGGCGGTACCGTCGGAGCCGGGGCACGAGGCTGACAATGAGCGGGGTGAGGACGGGGCGCCCGAGCCGGGCGACGGTGCCGATCCCCATCCCGATCCCGATTCTGATGCCGGCCGGCTTTCGGAGCCGGTGGTG
>DASSTH010000339.1:0-2020 GCA_035708025.1 Nakamurella sp.
TTCGCTCACTGCACCCGATTGTTCGCTCTGCGCTCCGCTCGCCGGGCCTGCGACTCCGTCGCGACGGCCCTGCCTCGCTCCGGCTTCGCTCACTGAAGCTCCCAGTCGTCAAACCGTCACCAGCGATTCGGGCGTACCAGGTGGTCCCGGCACCGGCATGCTCGCACCGGAACCACCCGGCGGTGGGCTCAGCCGGTGGCCTCCGCGCAGTACGGATCGACGCAGGGCACCTTGATCTCGCCGTTGGCGACCTTGTCCGAGTAGTCCTTGATCTTGTCCGCGGTCGATTGCTTGACCAGGTCGGTGTCCAGCTTCAGGTTCACGCCGTTGTTGGGAATGCCGTAGACGTAGGTCTTTCCGGTCTCCAGCTGTCCCGCCTTGGCCTTGCTCAGCAGGTCGAACACGGCGTTGTCGACGTTCTTCAGCGCCGAGGCCAGGATGTAGCCCGGGTACAGCCCGTTCTGGTCGGAGTCCACGCCGATGGCGTACTTCTTCTTGTCCTTGGCCGCCTTCAGCACACCCAGGCCCGAGCCACCGGCCGCCGCGAAGATCACGTCGGCGCCCTTGGAGTACATGCTGGCCGCCTGGTTGTAGCCGGTGTTGGAGTCGGTCCAGCTACCCACGTAGGACTTCTGGATCGTGATGCTCGGGTCGACCGCCTTGGCGCCCGCCTCGAAACCGACGATGAAGTCGTTGATCACCGGGATGTCCTGGCCGCCCACGATGCCGACGTTCTTCTTGCCGCCGGACATCGGGTAGTCGGTGGTGTCCTCGCTCACCAACGCGGCCAGCACGCCGGCCAGGAATGACACGTCGTTCTGCCGGAAGGTGATGGAGGCGATGTTCGGCTGCTTCACCTCGGCGTCGAACATGATGAACTTCTGGTTGGGGAACTGCTTGGCGACCTGGGTCAACTGGTCGGCGACCTGATCGCCGCCGGTGACGATGACGTTGTACTTGTCCGTCTTGGCCAGGTTCTGCAGGTCGTTGACCCACGCCTGGGTGTTGTTGTCGCCGCCCTCGATGGTCTTGGTGTCCGCGCCCAGATCCGATCCCGCGCGCTTGATGCCGGCCTGCCCGGAGTCGAAGAAGCCCAGGTCGCCCAGCGTGCCCGGCACCATGAACGCCACGCCGAACGGGCCGGACGGCGCCGTACCGCCGGAGGTCCCGGAGCCGCTGGACATCCCGGAACCGCTGGACATCCCGGAGCCGGCGCCGCTCGAGGACATCGGCGCCCTGGAGGAGCCGGACGCCGACCCGGACCCGCCGGTCGGACCGGCCGCTTCGCTGGTGGTGCCGGCCGCCCCGGACGACGAGCTACCCGGGGAGCCACTGGATCCACAGCCGGCCAGGGTCAGGCCGGCAGCGGCGATGATTGCGATCAAAGCAGTACTGCGACGCGCCATCGGATGTCCTTTCTCCGCGTCGAATGTGCCGGCCGGGCCGGCGTCCGGCGGACCGGTGCCCCGGTCGGCCTGGCGGTGATCGTGCCACGCTGGGCAGTCGGGGTTTTTGACCGGGGCAGCCGCGTGGCCGGTCGTCGGGGGCTCCTCGGCCACCGGGCGCGGGCCGCACGCTAGGCCGGTACCGGGGGGACGGTCAAGGATGCGGGGCCGGACGGCGCCGATTCGATACCGGACCGCAATCCGCGCTGGGGTCGCACTGCCCATCGGTGACGGTCCGCCGGTGCGCCGTCACCGGGGATGGTGGGCGCGCGGCCGCGACATCACCGGCCGCCGTCGGCTCGTCACAGCTGGAGCACCAGCCAGAGGGCCACCGTCCCGGCGGCCAGGCACAGCGGCACGGTGATCAGGCCCAACGCGGTGAACCGGGCGATCGCCGGCCGGTACTCGTGCCGGTGCAGAACGCGCCGCCACAGCAGCAGCGCCAGTGACCCGGTGTAGGCCAGGTTGGGCCCGATGTTCACCCCGATCAGCACCGCGAGTACCGCGCCAGCGGGCGGGTTCGCGCCCAGCGCGGCCAGCAGCACGAGGGTGGCGGGCAGGTTGTTGACCGTGCA
>DASSTH010000340.1:0-2658 GCA_035708025.1 Nakamurella sp.
CGCTGAACGGCCGGGTGTTCCTCTTCGCCGGCAGCGCACCGACGCTGGCCGCCGGCATCAACGTGTCCGCGTTCAACCTGGGCAATGCCATCGGCCCGTGGGCGGGCGGGCTGGTGATCGGAGCCGGCCTGGGCTTCCGGGCACCCATCTGGATGGCCATCGGGCTGACGGCGCTGGCGGTAGGGATGGCCACGATGTCGTGGCTGGTGGAACGGCGACCAGCGCGAGATCACGCCAACGGAACCGAGACCGTCACTCGATCCGACCGCGCCGAGCGGGATCGTCCGCAAGACAGCGGCTTTCCCGAGCCGGCCCCGAGTTGCCCGGCCATCTGAGCCATCCACCGGCGCTGGGCGTCCCAGCGCGAGGTCCGAAGCAAGGAGCTGTCATGACGTTGTCCGGTCAACGCATTCTCATCGTCGGGGCGACCAGCGGCATCGGCCGGGGCATCGCCCTGGGCCTGGCCGACGACGGCGCCCGGGTCGCCGTGATCGGCCGGCACCCGGGCCGGCTGGAGGAGATAGCCGCCGACCTCGCCGCACGGGGCGCCGTGGGGGCGGCGTTCGGCGCCGACGTCACCGACCGGGACGATGTCGCGCGGGCGGTCGCAGAGGCGGCGACCGCGCTGGGCGGCCTGGACGGGGCGGTCAACGTCGCCGGAATCCTGGACGCCGCGGGCCCGGTGGGCGACATCGATCCGCACGCCTGGGATCGGGTGATCGCCACCAACCTGACCGGGACGTTCAACGTCATGCAGGCGGAGATCCGCGTGCTGCAGCGCCCCGGCTGGATGGTGAATGTGAGCTCGACGTTCGGCGCCCACCTCCGGACGCCCGGCCTGGCGGCATACGCCGCAGCCAAGGCCGCCGTCACGGCACTGACCCGGACCGCCGCACTGGACCACGCCTCCGCCGGCGTTCGGATCAACGCCGTCAGCCCGGGTCCGGTCGACACGCCGATGTCGGTGCGCCCCGGCGAGACCCGCGATCAACGGGACCGCCGGGTGGCGTCGGCGAACCCATCCGGTCGGGTGGCGCGCATCGAAGAGATCGTCGACGCGGTGCGGTATCTGGCGCTCGCCACCTACACCGTCGGCGCCGATCTGGTGGTGGACGGCGGTGCCGCCGCCTGACCCGGCGCTCATCCGAATGCCCCAGTGACAACGGAATGCCGGGGCGAAGCCCGTTCGCGCCGGCCCGTCGCTGTGGCCGGCGCCGAGTGCGCCCGGGTATCACGCCGTTCCGCGGGCTTCTCTTGTCGATGTGACCGTGGAGCAGCTGCACCACGGGGCGGTGCCCGGGCAGCGCCCCGCGACCCGCCCGTTCCCGGTCGCGGACACGTCCGGTGCGGATGCCGCGGCCCGGCTGCTGCGCCGCGGTGAGCAGGCGCTGTACGTCACCGGCCGGCTGACCGACAGCCGCCAGCACTTCCGCGCCGCCTACCTCGCCGCGGAATCCGCCGGCCAGCCGCAGGGCATGGCCCGGGCCGCGCTCGGCCTCGGTGGCATCTGGGTGGCCGAGCACCGGTCCGCCGCGGCGGCCGCCGACGCGCGGATGCGCCAGCAGAACGCGCTGCACCGGGTCGGGGCGAACACCGCGCTCGGACGGCGGTTGTCCGTCCGGCTGGCGGCCGAGAGCGACTACCGCTGCGGCGAGAGCACCGCCGTGAGCACCGCGATGCGCGCCATCGCCGACGACGATCCGGCCGGGCTGGCCGAGGCGATCAGCCTGACCCATCACTGCCTGCTGGGCCCCGACCACGTGCACCGCCGGCTGGACTTGGCCGCCGCGCTGCTGGGCGTCGCCGCCCGCACCGGCCGCCGCTTCGATGTGCTGATGGGGCTGTACTGGCGCACCGTCGACCTGATGCTGGCCGCGGACCCGCACGCCGGGCGTTCGCTGGCCGAACTGCGTGCGGCGCTGCAGCAGACGGGTCACCTCGCGCTGCGTTACGCCGGCTCCGCGCTGGACGTCATGCTGGCCATCCGGTCCGGCGGCTTCGATCGGGCCGAGCGGCTGGCCGACGACTGCGCGGCGCTGGGCGTGCAGGCCGGCGATCAGGACACCACCGGCTGGCACGGTGCCCAGCTGGCGGCGATCCGGTGGTACCAGGGCCGGATGGGCGAGATGGTTCCGCTGCTGGCCGACACCGTCGATTCGCCCACGCTGAGCGAGGTGGACGACGCCTACCCGGCCGCGCTGGCCGTGGCGGCGGCCGCGGCCGGTGACCGTCGGCGGGCGGAGTGCGCGCTGGCCCGGCTGGGCTCGCGGCTGTTCGCGCTGCCCCGGTCCAGCAGCTGGCTGGTGACCCTGGTCGGCGTGGTGGAGGCGGCAGACGCGCTCGGTGACCGCGACATCGCCGCCGCAGCCTACGATCTGCTGCTGCCGTTCGCCGACCTGCCGATGATGGCCAGCTTGGCGGTGGCCTGCTTCGGCTCCACTCAGCACGCCCTGGGCGTCGCGTCGCTGACCCTGGGTCAGGCGGACCGGGCGGTCGCGCACCTGCGCACCGCGGTGCAGGCCAACGAGGCGCTGGGCCACTGGCCTGCCGCGGTACTGTCCCAGCACCGGCTCACCCAGGCCCTGTTGGCTCGTCGCGGCCCCGACGATGCCCCCGCTGCAACGGAACTCGCTGCCCGCGTGCAGGCCGAGGCGCTCC
>DASSTH010000341.1:0-2126 GCA_035708025.1 Nakamurella sp.
CCGCCGCCCACGCCCTCGGCGTCGAGGCCACCAGCATGCTCGTCACCGGCCACGGCAGCACCGCCCAACGCCCCGCCGCCGGCAGCGCGATCGCCGGCGCGCTGCGCTACAACACCGACACCGCACGCCTCGAGGTCTGCGACGGCGCCACCTGGCAAGCACCCACCACCCTCACCCCGCTGCCCAACCCCGTACGCGTCTACGACTCACGCAGCCACGACGGCCCGATCCACGCCGGCCAAAGCCGGACCCTCTCCCTCGCCGACCGACTACCCGCCGGCGCCACCGGCGCCATCGTCAACCTGACCATCACCGGCACCCTCGGCGGCGGCTACCTCACCCTCTACCCCGCAGGACACACCCGCCCCCACACCTCATCGATCAACTGGTACACCACCGGCCAAACCCTCGCCAACCAAGCAACCACCAACCTCGGCAACACCACCGCCATCACCATCTACGCCGCCGGAACCACCCAATACCTCATCGACCTACTCGCCTACCTCGCCTGATTCGGCATACTGGCCCTCCGATAGCGATCCCTTGCCGCGACATGCTCCGTGCGGCGACCACTCACCGGACCCGCGCAGTGCGCGCAGTCTGCGACGGGACATATCACTCACCCGAGCTCTCAGCGAGCGCGCGCCGGGATGGGCCCCCTACGCCGACGAGCTCGATTGGCTCCCAGCAGACCGGGAGCCCGCCGATGCTCGGTGTCAGGCTTAGAACGCACACAGCTACCGCCTTGTGGGGTGGCCTCACCTGTGCTTTACTCCGTATCGGTCTTGATCATTTATGGCCAGGTTCGGGGGATGGTCGCCACACCCCTTTGGAGAACTCATGGCCTACGGTCCCCCGGTCGCCGGATTCTGCATCGCCACTGCGTTGTTCACCTGCGGGGCGACGGGCTTCCCGAACCCGCCCGCGCAGCTGCCGCCGTCCTCGGGCACGTTGACCATGTCCAGCGGCGCCCAGGCCACCGTCGCGCCCGGCGCCTCGCTGACCCTGACCGGCGCCGGCTTCGCCAGCCGCGCCCGGGTGACCGTCGCGGTGTACTCCAGCCCACAACTGCTCGATCACGTGGTAGCGACCAGTACCGGTCAGGTGACCGCCACGGTGACGCTGCCGACCGACCTGCGGGGCCACCACACGGTGACCGCCGTCGGCGACGGCCCCGCCGACACCGCCCACGTGCTGGAAGCAGCCGTGGATGTGCAACCAGCCACCTCCTCGACGGGCTCGCTGGCCCAGACCGGTTTCAACGCGCTGGAGTGGGCGCTGGGTGGCCTGGCGATGCTGGTCGCCGGGTTCGCGCTGATCCGCACCGTGGGCTTCCGCCGGCGGTTGCTGCCGACCCGACGGTGAGGCCCGCGGCCCGCAACCAGGCCGGTCGCGTCGGCCGCCGGCGAGACCGTCGGATGCGCCGATGGTGATGCAAGCCGCCGCCGGCACCATCGTGCTGCTCGGGTTCGGCTACCTGCTGGCCACCGTGGTGTTGTCGCGGCGCAAGTTGCCGACCCCGGCGGGCGGCGCCGAGCCGGAGCTGTTCGTGTTCGTGGTACCGGCGTTGAACGAGGAGCGGGTGATCGCCGCGACGGTCGGTTCGCTGCTGGGCGCCTGCGGCGAACGCGGCCGGGTCCTGGTGATCGACGACGGGTCGACCGATGCGACCGGGCAGATCCTCGACCGGTTACGAGGCCAGCATCCAGACCGGGTCTGGGTGCTGACCCGCCGCGCGCCGGCGGCCCGGCAGGGCAAGGGGGCGGCCCTCAACGCGGCCTACCAGCTGGTCCGCGACATCGCGCTGAACGGCGGGCTCGACCCGCGGGCGGTGGTGCTGGGCATCGTGGACGCCGACGGCCGCCTGGAACCCGCGGCGCTGAAACAGGTCGCGCCCTACTTCCGCAACCCGCGGGTCGGCGCGGTGCAACTGCTGGTCCGGGTCCGCAATCGCGCCCGGCTACTGGGCCGGTTTCAGGACTACGAGTTCCTAGTGTTCTCCTCCCTCACCCAGACCGCCCGGGAGAAGCTCGGCAGTGTCGGGCTGGGCGGCAACGGCCAGTTCACCCGGCTGGCCGCGCTGGCCGCGCTCGGCGAGGCGCCGTGGACCGACTGCCTGACCGAAG
>DASSTH010000342.1:0-2902 GCA_035708025.1 Nakamurella sp.
CCAGCAGATACAACTGCGGGTTGAACAACTGCCGATACAGCTCCTCACACGGCAGGCCGCGCCTGCCGCGCTCACGCAGGACACCCAGCACCGTTTCGGCGCTCTGCATTACGCATACCTCCTGGTCGTTGTGGTGTCCGAATCACCTGGCCCCCTTCGCCCTGTGGACGGCTTTCCCGTCCCCCTTGGCCGGGCGTGACTCCGGCGACTACTACGAGGCCTGCGTCGCCGTAGGGCTCGCGCCCCGTAGGCGATCCCACGTTCGTCTCGTTCACACGGTGCAGCGTGATTTAGGCGCCCCACTCATCTCCTTCAATGCCCTCGTTGGGCATCGCTCCCGGCCCGGAGGTTGCGTCGGCGTGGTTCCAGGACGCCGCAGGGCTGGCGCCGGTTTCAGATGTCTTTCCGGCGGGTGCGAACTTTCACCTTCTGGAGATTGGGCTTCAGGCAATCCAGCTTTCGCCATGTCACGCGGGTCCCTCAGCGCACCGTCCCGGACATCTGGACCCGGCCGCTGGTTTCCTGGCAGGCTACGGTCCCCTTCACCTTTCGGATCCAGGTAAGCCAGCAGACCCAGAGATCTACCTCCAATCCCTCCCGGCTGAACCGGGGATGCAAACGAGCGCCTCGTGGCGCACAAGAACCGTTCGATCTTCCCTCGACCGGCTGGCTGCCCGGGCCGGGAGTGCACCAGTCGAATGCCGAGGCTGGCGCAGGCACGCAGCAGCTGCTTGTCGACCATCGCCGCGCCGTTGTCCAGATAGAGCGAAGCGGGCACGCCGCGCGCAGCGATCCCTGCGCGCAGCGCCGCCTCCAACCGCAGGGTGTCCTCCCGCCGCGCCCACCGATACCCGGTAACCAGCCGGGAGTGGTCATCGAGGAAGGCCATCAGCAGCGCCTTCCGGCCGCGCACCGTCGGGCCGTGCAGCGCGTCCCCGGTCCAGCGCACGTTCGGCGCCTCGGCCTCGAATCGGCCGAACGCCTGCGGTGGTTGCCCGTCCGGGCGGGTGGTGAGTTCGAGCCGGGCGAAGTGTCGCTGCAGGGTGCGCTCGTCCGGCGCCCACCCTGAATGCGTCCGCAGGATCGCGGCCACCTGCACCGCGGTCCGCTCCGGCACCTCCCTCTTCAACGCCGCCGCCAGGTCCAGCACCTCGGCCGGGGTGCGTGGTGAGACCCGCCGCGGGTTGGGCACCAGCGCGTCGAACCCGCCCCGGCGCCAGTCCCGGATCCAGCGATCGATCGTCTCCCGCGAGACCCGCACCGGCGCCCCGAACGGGCCCACGTGCTCCCGCTCAGCGAGCGCGCGCACCAGCCGGCCGCGCTGCTTGGTCGACAACCGCGCGTCGGCGGCCTCCCGGATCAGCGAATAGCGGAACAACCCCACCGCTCGAGCCCGCTCCGCCCGTACTTGATCTTCCCTGTCATGGCCTGTGGCCACCTGTTACCTCCTCGCTCGTCATGGACACACGTCTCGCGAGGGTCTTTGATCAACGAACCGTGCCCAAGGGCCAACTCGTGTTGATCCACTCCGTCGAACGGGCTGGAGCGAGTAGCCGCCCGGCCGTGACCGCCGAAGCCAGCTGCCACGCCGACACCGCGCCGACCACCCCGAGCCGGCGGCGGGCCGCCGCGACGCACCCACCGATCACCTCCACCGCGTCAGCGAACGCCGTGTCGTGGACCGGCAGCGGACCGGACAGCGGATCCAGCTCGGCCAGCAGCGCGGTGAACAACACCCGGACCCGCTCAGCGTTACGGGCGAACGCGCGCAGCCAGCCCCGCACCGTCGAGATCGGCCGGCCCAGCTCGCCCGCGATCCGGCGATGACCACGGCCGACCGCCTTCGCCGCCAGCGCGGCACCGATCACCGCGACCGCGTCGGCCCGCCGGGCCAGACAGGAAACCGCCAGCAGCACATGCGTGAGCCGGCACGCGCCGCAGCGCGCCCGCCGCGGCCGCAGCAACCCAACACCGTGCACCGACCGCGCCCGGGCATGCCCCCACGGGCGCAGCCCACCACCGCACGGGCAAGCCAGCTCACCGGCGCGCAACCGCCGTTCGACCTCGACCGGATCGCTACCTACCATCACCACGACGGCTGCACCTCCATGCACGCCGAGCAGCGGCCCTCCCATCCGGGCAAGGACTCGGGAGGGCCGCTGCGCTACCAGGACGTCGTCAGCCTGTCGTCGCACACCAACAAGGGGCCGCCCGCAGGCAGCCCCTGTGATCATCGTCGCCGTCGGTGTCGCTACACGACCCGCAGGTCGTCATCCAGAGCGACGCTCAACACCCGCCACCAGTTGCTGGATGCCCGCAATTCAGGGAGTCCATGTGAACGGTCGCCGGGGCCAATCCGACCCGAGACTGCGAGTTGATCTTCGCGTTCCCGCGCATGTCCCGCGACTTCCGACATGCAGCTGCGCCGTGTGGCAGTCGCTGGCACACAGCTGCACATGGCTGCACCGACTAGCGAGGTGTGCGAACCGTCGCTGTTCGAATGAATGCCCGGTCAGATGTCGATGCCGGCGTCAGGCTGTGGCGGCGGTGCTTCGTTGCTGATGATCGCTTCCAGGATGAGCTGAGTTTTCGGGGTGAGCCGGTTCGCGCCGTAGAAGCGTTCGACCAGGTCGAGGGCTTGGGCGGCGGTGGTGATGCGCAGTTCGCGGGCGAGCAGGCGCAGGTCCTCGCCGTCGGTCTCCAGCCGTGCGGCGGCGGCTTTCATGGCGAACAGGTATTCGGGAGAGGCGACGCCGACGTGCAGGCCCGGGGCGGTGAAGCTCGCGGTCCCCTCGACCGGTGGGCGCTTGTCCGGGAGTAGTCCTTTGACGCTGTCGTTGAGCCAGTTCTGCGGTAGCCCGTGGTCGCGGGCGAGCGCGGCGGCGTGCTGGTAGATCTCGCG
>DASSTH010000343.1:0-7484 GCA_035708025.1 Nakamurella sp.
CGGGCTCAGGCAGACCGCCACCCCCACCGGCCGGGATGCGGCAACCTGGCGCCGGTTCGGCTTCTCGGCCGTCAGCAGGTCGCCGGCGGGTCGCCTGACTTGTTCGGCGAACCAGCGAAAGTACTCGGCGGCGAACCGGACCTCCGCGATCGCCTCCGGCAGGCGCTTGCCCGTTTCGCGACTCAGCAAGGCGCCGATGCGGTCGGCGTCGCCGGCGATCAGGGCGGCCGCGGCCATCAGCCGGTCGGCTCGCTCCCGCGCCGGCAGGCCCGACCATCCGGGGAACGCCCGCGCCGCGGCGTCCGCGGCCTCGCGGGCGGACTCGGCGTCGGCATAGCGCACCTCCCCCACCACGGTGCCGTCCGCCGGGTCGTGAACGGGCAACGTCGCCGGCCGCTGGGATACGGTGCCCGACGTCGGGTCCGGTGCCATTCCGCGCCTCCGGTGCTAGGGTCTGGTCACAGGTCAGACGTCTGGACTGTAAGGGGTCGCTTCTATGGCTGGCAAGACGGCGGCATCGATCACCGGCGAGGGTGTGGTGACAGCTCCCGGGCCGGCTCGGACGGATGTGGCCGGCCCGGCAGCCACCGTGCGCCGGATTCGTGCCAGCTCGCTGCGCACGCCGATCACGGCGACCCCGGACGGCACGGTCTCGTTGGCGCTGGGGGAGCCCAGCTTCGACACCCCGGAGTTCATCCGGCGCGCGATGGCCGAGGCGCTGGCCGCCGGCGCCACGCACTACTGCGATCAACAGGGCATCGTGGAGCTACGCGAAGCGCTGGCCCGCAAGGAATCCCGGCCCGGCACCGCAGCGCTGTCCGCGCACGAGGTCCTCGTCACGCACGGCGGTTCGGGCGGGCTGGCGGCCGCGATCCTCGCCCTGGTCGACCCGGGTGATGTGGTGGCGATCGAAGATCCGACGTTCTCGTTGTATGCCGACCTGGTCGCGGCGGCCGGAGGCACCGTCACCACCTTCGGCCGCACGGCCGACGGCAGTCTGGATCGCGACGAACTGCGCGCCGCCGTGCGCGCCGCATCGCTGGTGGTGGTCTGCCAGCCGTCGAACCCGACGGGCCGGGTGCTGAGCGCGGCGGACTGGGCGTTCCTGGCCGAGGTCACCCAGAGTCGCGGCACCCTCGTGCTGTCCGACGAGGCCTACAGTGCCCTGGTCTACCAGGAGTCGAGCTTCACCTCGGTCCTGGACGTCCCGCAGCTGGCCGGCCGGGCCATCCTGTGCCAGACCTTCTCCAAGACCTACGCCATGACTGGCTGGCGGCTCGGCTATCTCGTCGGCCCGCGGCCCGTTATCGACGCTGCCGCCCTGGTGCAGCGCACGCTGAACGGATCGCTGAACACCGCGGTGCAGCGGGCCGGAGTGGTGGCGCTGCGAGACGGGGAGGAGTCGGTCCGGTCCATGCTGGAGATCTACCGGCACCGCCGGGATGTGATGCGGGAGGCGCTCGCCGGCGTGCCGGAGCTGCGGTGGCAGGTCCCGGACGGCGCCTTCTACTTCTTCTGTCGGTACCCCGCGGCCGTGCCCAGCGTGCAGGTGGCGGCGATGGCCCGGGAGGCCGGCGTGTTGGTCCGCCCGGGGCGTGAATTCGGATCGCGCGGCGAGGGACACATTCGGCTGTCCTTCGCCGCCGCCGACGAGGTGATCACCGAAGGGGTTCGCCGGCTGGCGCCCGTCATCGCCGGACTCTGACCCGGGTTGGGTGGCCCAGCGGGCGACATGCCGCGCGCCGGACCACAACCCTCTGGGGTCAGATCTCGTGGTTGGAGCGCACCACCCGCTGCGGGTCGTACTGGTCGCGCACCGCACGCAGCCGGTCCAGGGTGGCCGGGGAGTAGAACCGGCTCGCGGCATCGGACTCCTCGCGGAAGTTCAGATAGTCCCGGTCAGTTGCCCAGGGTTGCAGGGCCGCCCGCACGGCGTGCACCGCGGCGGTGACCGCCGCCTCGGCGGGCGGCACCGGCGTGATGCCGACCGCGAACAGCAGGAAGCGGCCGGGCAGGTGATCCACCGCGCCGCCGTTGGGGTCCGGCCGGCCGGCCGCGCCGCCCAGATGCCGGATGTCCACCGCGAGCAGCGGTGATTCCACATCCGGCCCCGCGACCGCCAACAGGGCGTCGATGGTGTCGCCGGTCATGTCGGACAGCAGCATGCCGTCACCGCGGGCTGGGGTCGGCTGCGGCGGGTCCATGTGGATCTGGCCAAGGGCGGCGGCCGGCATCTCCGCGAACATGTCGACCTCCGGGCCCAGGTCCCGCAGCGGGGCCAGCAGCGGCTCGGCCTGCTCCGCCGGCAGGTCGATCGCCCCGTCCACCGCGACGAACGCCCGGCCGCGCGCGAACTCCGGGATCTCCGGCAGCGGCGGCACGCGCAGCAGGCGCACGCAGGTGGTGGCCGCCTCGTCCAGGTCGCGGGTCCACCGCTCGTAGGCCGTCAGCACCTCGCGGGCGCGTTCGATCGGGAACAGCATCATGCCGCCGTACACCTGCGTCACCGGGAACACCCGGAATTCCAGGGCGGTGACGATGCCGACGTTGCCGCCGCCTCCCCGGACGGCCCAGAACAGCTCGGGTTCGTGGTCGGCGTCGACGCGGTGCTGCTGACCGTCGCCGGTGACCAGTTCCACCGCCGTCACCGCCGAACAGCCCAACCCGAACCGGCGGGCCAGCCAGCTGTAGCCCCCGCCCAGCAGGTAGCCGGCCACGCCCACGTCCCCAGAGGACCCGGCCAGGCCGGCCAGGCCGTGCGGCGCCAGGGCCTCGGTGACTTCCTGCCACAGCACGCCGGCCCCGACCCGCACGATGCGGCGGTCGGCGTCCAGGGTGACCTCGCGCATGCGATCGGTGCGCAGCAGGATGGTGCCGGTCAGGTCGCCCAGCGCTCCTGCGTTGTGGCCGGTGCCCTGCGGCGCGACCCGGAGTCCCGATTCGCGGGCGAAGTCGATGGTGGCGGCCACGTCACCGGGGGTGTGGGCCTGCACCACGAATTCCGGGCGCTGGTCCACGGCCAGGTTCCATGCCTGGCGGGCGGCGTCCCAGTCCGGACCGCCGGGTGTCAGGAGGCGGCCGGACAGCACGGCGGCCAGGTCGGTGTCGGAGGTGACGGAGATCGGGGCGGCGGGCGCCGACGGGGTGGAGGTCGATGCGGTCGAAGTGGGGTACGGCACGGTCACGAGCTCGCTCCTGGGCATGGTCGAGCCCCGGACGTCGGGGCGCTCGATTGGTCAGGAGTCGGACGACCGCGGGCTGATACCGGTTCCCGGCACTTTCGCGCTCAACCGGGGGGGTCACGTCACTGCCGGGTCAAGGCTGCCGCGCATTCCTGTTCGGCGAGGTCCGCGGCATCGGCAACCCGCGGCCCGAGTTCGATGAGGACTCGGCGAAGTCCGTCGGGATACCGGAACGGCGCGCGGTAGTCCGGGCTCACCGCGGACGGCGCGTTGTGACCACACTGCAACGACAGGCAACCCAGGCCGGCCGGCATCAGCTGCGGGATCTCCGCGCTGGCGAGTTCGGCCCCGTCCGCCAACAGCACGATCTCCGGGCCGCCCGCACCGTCACGCACATCCATCTGCAACGCCCTGGCGGACGTCGGCACCGGACCGGCCGACCGCACCAGCGTGTGCCGACCGGCCAGGTTGTAGTCCATAGTGAGCGTGCCGCCGTGCAGGTAGAACGCGAACCCGGCTGCCCGTCGGCCGTAGGCAAGCAGCACCCCGTCGGCGGCCGGCGCCTCGTCCAGTTCGGCGGTGATCCGGAACGGCCGGGCGGCGAAGTTCGGCCCGACGACGGTGCTCATGATCCGGGAGCCCGGTAGCATCACATACCGTCGACCATCGCTGGCCGGGTCGACGGTGGTGACCCGACCGCCCATCCGGTCGTCCAGCGGTAGTACGCCGTTCGCGGCTGCCTCCTCCCACCACAGGCGCTGCAGGTTGTCCGCGACATCGGGTAACTGCCCGGCCAAGTCGTGACACTCGGCCGGATCCGCGGCCAAATCGTAGAGCTCCCATCGATCGGCGGCGAAGTCGTCTCCCGGCTCGTGCACGGCGATCGCCTTGTAGCCGCCGTCCACGATGCCGCGGTAGCCGGCGGTCTCGAAGTACTGCCGCCGCCGGGTGCTATCGGCGTCCGGCTCGGTGAAGGTGTACCGCATCGATGTGCCGTGCACCGGAAGCTGGTCAAGGCCCCGGTACTGCTCCGGGAACGACACCCCGGCTAGGTCCGCGATGGTGGGGGCCACGTCGACCACGTGGTGGAACTGGCGGCGCACGCCGCTGGCCCCCTGCAGCCCGGCCGGCCAGTGCACGATCAACGGGGCGTGCACACCGCCGGCGTAGGTGTATTTCTTGTAGTACCGTCCTGGCGTGTTCCCGGCCTGTGCCCAACCGGACGGGTAGTGGTTGTGGGTCCGCTCGCTGCCGATGTCGTCGATAGCGTCCAGGGTCTCGTCGAACGAGTCAGGCAGGCCGAGGAAGTAGCGGTATTCGTTCGCGCTGCCGTCCGCGCCGCCCTCCCCCGATGCTCCGTTGTCGCTCATCAGCATCACGACTGTGTCGTCCAGCGTGTCGTTGTGCCGCAGGAATTCCAGCAATGCGGCGATCTGGTCGTCGGTGTGCGTCATGAAGGCGGCGAAGGCCTCCTGGAATCGGGCGTACACCTCCCGGTGGTCCTGATCCAGGTCCGCCCACGCGGCGACCCCTGGGTTGGCCGGTGGCAGCCGGGTGCCCTCGGGGACCAGGCCGGCGGCGATCTGGCTGTCCAGCACCCGTTGTCGCTCGACGTCCCAGCCGTGATCGAAACGGCCCCGATAACGCTGCCGGTAGCGCACCGGGGCCTGATGGGGCGCGTGGCAGGCACCGAGCGGCACATATAAGAAGAACGGATCGTCCGGGCGGGCGGTGAGGTGGTCGGACAGGAACTCGCGCGCCCGGGTCACCAGGTCTTCGGTCAGGTGGTAGTCGGGACCCGGTGACGGATCCACCCGGTGCTGGTCGTACCACAGTTCGGGTGCGTACTGGTCGTCCTCGCCCCACAGGAATCCGTAGTAGCGGTCGAAGCCACGCTGGGTGGGCCAGGACCGGAACGGCCCCGCCGGGGTCATGTGCTGCGGCGGCGTGAGGTGCCACTTACCGCAGGCGTAGGTGCCGTACCCGGCGTCCCGCAGCACCTCCGCGATGGTCGCGGCGGCGGGCGTGACCTCGCCGCGGTATCCCGGGTAGCCGGTGTCGTAGTCGGCCAGGAAGCCGACACCGACGGCGTGGTGGTTGCGTCCGGTGAGCAGGCAGGCCCTGGTCGGCGAGCACAGTGCCGCGACGTGGAAGTTGGTGTACTGCAGTCCGTTACGGGCCAACTCGTCCATCGCCGGGGTAGCGATGGACGAGCCGTAGCAGCCCAGCTGCGAGAAGCCCACGTCGTCCAGCACGATCAGCAGCACGTTGGGCCGACCGGATCGCCGGCGGGCGGGCCAGTGCGGTACCGAGTCGGCCACCGTGCGGCCGATGGTGCCCGGGAAGTCCGGTTCCAGAGCAGGCGTAAGCCCGTCGGCCCGCACCGTGCGGTCAGTCATTGACCTGGTAGGTCTGGCCACCGCGCTCATCGAGGATCTCGACCACCAGCGAGTCGAACTCGCCGGTGAAGTCGGCGGGGCCGTCCGGATCCTGGCGCACCGGCGACAGCCGGTCGCCGCCGACATCCAGGCCCTGGAACGCCACGAAGAACTCGAACGTCTCCGCCAGCTGCGCCTCGCCCACGGGCCGGCCGTCGATCAGCAGCCGGGCGGTGCCCGCGGTGCTGTCCGGCTCGATGTGGAACTCCATCTCCAGTCGCGACGGCCCATCCGGTACCGGCTCCGTGGACGTCAACAGTTGGTGTTCGCCGTAATAGTTGTAGTCGAAGACCAGCCGGCTCGCCGACACCAGCAGCGAGTAGCCGCTGTTGGTGCTGCCATGGCACAACAGCACGCCCTCCCCGGGAGCCCGTACGTCCGCGGTAATCCGGTAGGAGCGGCCGGCCACCGGTGGTGCGGCGGCGGTGCCGATGTGGTCGATGTGCTGGTGGTAGACGAACCGGGTGCGGTCCCGCGGCGAATGCGGCCGGAAGTTGGCGTTCGCCCGCTCGGCGAACCCGCGATCGTCCAGCGGAAGCACCAGGTTCCGTTCCGCCTCGGCCCACCACAGGTCGATAAGTTCGGCGAGCTTGTCCGGGAGTTCGGCCGCCAGGTCGCGGGCCTCGGAGAAGTCCTCGGCCAGGTGGTACAGCTCCCACTCGTCGGTGTCGAAGTCCTCGCCGCGGCGGTGGTAGGCCACCGCCTTCCAGCCGTCGGAGTAGACCGCCCGGTGACCGTCGGTTTCGAAGTACTGGGTGCGGGACCGCTCCGCGGCGTCGGGGTTCTCGATCACCGGCCGCATACTGCGGCCGTGCAGCGGCATCTGCTCGATGCCCCGATAGCTGGTCGGTGACGGGAGGTCCAGGTAGTCCAGCACCGTGGGCACGATGTCGGTGACATGTTGGAAGGTGCCGCGTCGTTCACCGGCGTGCTGTCCGGCCGGTAGCTGCATGATCATCGACGTGCGGATGCCCCCGGCGTGGGTGTTCTGCTTGTACCGCTTCAGCGGCGTGTTACCAGCCTGCGCCCAGCCGAGTGGGTAGTTGACGTGCGTGCGGAACCCGTCGATCTCGTCGGCGCGCGCCAGGTTGTGATCCAACGAGGTGAAGTGGCCGTTCTCGTACGCGGTGGTGTCGATGACACCGTGCGGGCCGCCCTCCTGGCTCGCACCGTTGTCGGAGACCAGGACCACGAGGGTGTTGTCCAGCCTGCCGATTTGTTCCAGATGGTCCAGCAGCCGCCCGATCTGAGCATCGGTGTGCTCCAGGAACGCGGCATACACCTCCTGGAACTTCGGGTACAGCCGCTTCTCCTCCTCGGTCAACGCGCCCCACGGCGGCACGTTGTCGTTGCGCGGCGGCAATGCGGTACCCGCCGGGATGATCCCCATCTCGAGCTGCCGCCGGTAGCGCCGCTCCCGGATCACATCCCAGCCCTCGTCGTAGCGGCCGCGGTACTTGGCGACGTAATCCGGGGGAGCCTGGAACGGGGTGTGGGTGGCTCCGAAGGCGAGGTAGAGGAAGTAAGGCTGTTCGGGGGCAACGGATATCCGATTGCGGACGAACTCGATCGAGCGGTCCACCAGGTCCTCCGACAGGTGGTAGCCGTCCTGCGGTCCCGCAGGTGGCGGGACGATGTGGTTGTCCTGGTACAACTCGGGATAGTAGTGGTCGGTCAGCCCCTCCATGAACCCGTAGAACCGCTCGAAGCCGCGACCCAGCGGCCACTGGTCGTACGGGCCGACCGCGGTGGTCTGATCCATCGGCGCCAGGTGCCATTTGCCGACCGCCATGGTGTTGTATCCCTGGTCCAGTAGCATCTCGGCCAGGGTGGCGGCCCGGTGCGTGATCCGGCCGCGGTAGCC
>DASSTH010000344.1:0-3356 GCA_035708025.1 Nakamurella sp.
GGCCGACCAGCAGCGCTCCGATGGACCGGACGACCTCTCCGGTGGTCCGGCCCGATCCGGTGTCGATGCCGAAGACCCATTCCATGTCGTCGTCCGGCCCCGCTATGAAGCCATCCAGGCTCATCGGCGTGTGCCAGAGCACCTGCCCCATCTCGCTCACCGTCCTCGATGCGTCCGACGTCGTCGCTCCGACCATCCTCGGCCCGAACGCATCAGTCGGCTCGCCGGGGATCCTCAGGCGTCGCGTTTGCGCAGCAGCACGCCACCGGCGATGAGCGGCACCAGCGCGTAGGCCGCGATCACCAAGATCCCGGTCCCCGCGGCCATGTCAGCGGTCTGATCCCCGCCGATGAACGCGGCCGACGCCGGCAGCGGCAGGTACCCGGCGATGGTCTCCACCCAGTCCAGGGTGATGAAGGACAACACGCCCGGGAGCACCAGCAGGACCAGCAGCGCCACGGTGATGGCCCCGGCGGTGGACCGCAGCAGGGCGCCGACGCCGAGCGCGAACAGGCCGGTGGCGATCAGGAAGTACACCGTGCCGCCGAACGTCAGCCAGGTGTCCATGTCATCCAGCGGAGGCACCATGTCGTAGCGCGCCAACAGGGGCATCGTGACGAGGTAGGACAGCGCGATGCTCACCGCGGAGACCGCCAGGGTGAGCCCCGCCAGCACGATCGCCTTGGCCGCCAGCATCGGGGTGCGCGTCGGTATCGCCGCCAGCGTCGACCGGATCATCCCGGTGGAGTACTCGCCGGTGATCAGTAGCGCGCCCAGCGCCGCAATGGTCACCATGCCCATCTGGAAGCCGCCGGCGACGAACTCCGCTCCGTTGGTGGTGGCCAGTTCGGGCGCCGTCATCGGGTCCGCGGCGATCTCCTCCAGCGACCACGCCACGGCGAGCGAGATCAGCGTGATCAGAACGACGGTCGAGGCCAGCATCCACCACGTCGACCGCAGCGACAGCAGTTTGATCAGGTCGCCGCGCAGGATTCCCCCGAAGGTCGGATGGACCGGTGACGGCGCTCGGGTGGCATGCGGATGGACGGGTGCGGCTGTGGTGCTCATCAGTTCTGTCCCTTCCAGGCGGCAGCGACGGGGGTGGCGGACACCGCCGGAGCGGGTAGGTCCGTGACGGAAAATGCGGCGGTGACGTCGGATCGGTATTCGACCGCGTCCTGGGTGAGCGACATGTACGCGTCCTCCAGACTGGCGCCCCGGGTGGTCAGTTCGTGCAGCACGATCCCGTGGGCGAACGCGGTCTCTCCGACGCTGCGGGCGTCGATCCCGTGCAGGTCCAGGGTTTCCGGACCGGCGAGCGTGACGACGACGCCGTCGGCGGTCAGCAGCGCGGCGAGGTCGTGCGCGCGCGGGGTCTGCACCCGGACGACCGCGCCGGACACCGAATCGATGACGTCCCGGATGGGGCCGGCCGCGATGATCCGGCCGCGGCCGATCACCAGCAGCTGGTCCGCAGTCTGCGCCATCTCGCTCATCAGGTGCGAGGACAGGAACACCGTCCGGCCCTCGTCGGCGAGCGACCGGACCAGCCGGCGAACCCATTGCACGCCTTCGGGATCCAGCCCGTTGACCGGTTCGTCCAGGATGAGCGTGTGCGGGTCGCCCAGCATGGCCGCGGCAATGCCCAGCCGCTGCCCCATGCCCAGGGAGAAGCCGCCGACGCGCTTCTGCGCGACCCCGGCCAGCCCGGTCATCTCGATCACCTCGTCCACCCGGGAGGCGGGGATGTGATGGGTGGCCGCCATGGTGCGCAGATGCGAGCGGGCGCTGCGCCCCGGGTGCATGGCCCTGGCGTCCAGAAGAGCGCCGACTTCCCGTAGCGGCGCCGCGTGTTTGGCGTAGGGCTTGCCGTTGACGGTGATGGATCCGGCGGTCGGGTGGTCCAGCCCCATGATCATCCTCATGGTGGTGGACTTGCCGGCGCCGTTGGGTCCGAGGAACCCGGTGACCGATCCGGGGGTGATGGTGAAGCTGATGTCGTCGACGGCGGTCTTGTCGCCGTAACGCTTGCTGAGTCGATGTGCCTCGATCATGACGGTGCCTCACTCGCTGTCGATGTCGCTGTGGATGTCGCTGTGGATGTCGCCGGCTCAACCGCCGCCGCTGTCGCGGTCGATGTCGCCGGTTCAACCGCCGGCGCTGCGGCGGTCGATGCCGCGGGTTCCGTGGTGGCGGCGGCCGCGCGGTCCGCGGCAATTCGGAGGACGACGGCGCCGCGCTTGTGCCCGGTGTCGACATAGCGGTGTGCCGCGGCGATGTCGGCCAGGTCGTAGGTCCGGTCCCGGACTACCCGGTAGTGGCCCGCCCGGGCGAGATCGACCAAGAACCCCAGGTCCTCGGCGGTGGGCGGGCCGGCCTGGGCGACGACCCGGACGCCCGACCGCCTGCTGCGGGCCGGGGCCAGCAGCAGTCCGGGCAGGTCGGCGATGACCAGCAGCAGCGCACCGTGCGGGGTCAGCAGGTGCCGCACCCGCGGGAATGACGCCGTTCCGGCGCAGTCCACGATCACGTCGTAACAGTCCGTGGATGCGGTGAAATCCTCTGCGGTGTAGTCGATCACGCGGGAGGCACCGAGCGAAACCACCAGCTCCCGGTTGCGGCCACTGCAGACCGCGGTGACGTCGGCACCGGCATCCGCGGCCAGCTGCACCGCCGCCGTACCGACGGCGCCGGACGCCCCGTTCACCAACACCCGTGCCCCCGGCGCCAAGGCCACCTGGCCGAGGAACGACCGGGCGGTGAGCCCGCCGAAGACCAGGGTGACGCCATCCTCGAAGCTCATGCCGGACGGGATGCGGGCGATGGCCTGGTCGCGGTGCACCCGGACGTACTCCGCGTGCCCGCCGAACCGGCCGCCCAGCATGGCGATCACCCGATCACCTGGCGCGAACCGGGTGACGCGGGCACCCACCGCCTCGACCACGCCGGCGGCATCCATCCCCAGCACCGGGCGCTTCGGCCGGAACGCTCCGATACCGATCGCCGCCATCAAGCCCAGTCCGCGCGGGATGTCCCGGCTGCGGGCACGGTGGTCGGCGGCGCTCACCGTGCTGGCGTGCACCCGGATGAGCAGGTCCTCGGGAGAGATTGCGGGCCGCGGAACCTGCTCCACCCGCACGGTGTCCGGGCCGCCGAACCGGCGGTAGACCGCGGCCCTCATCGCTCGCCCACCACGGACGCCGCGGGAGCCGCCGGACGGTCGGCGACGCCGGGCATCAGCGGCCCGACGGGCATGACGGCGGGCGGCACCACGGCGATGCCGCCGGATGGTGGGAGCGCGGCAACGGCGGACGGCCGGAATCCCCGGAACGTCAGGTACAGGCCGAGGCAGAACT
>DASSTH010000345.1:0-3811 GCA_035708025.1 Nakamurella sp.
CCGTCCGGCGGCCCGGGTGATCCCGACGCGGCCGGCGACACGCCGGGCGACCTGCAATGGGAACCGGGCACGGTGCTGGCGGTGTGGGGTCCGGTCGGCGCGCCCGGCCGCAGCACCGTGGCGATGGGGCTGGCCGACGAGGCGGCGCAGGACGGCCGGCGGGTGCTGCTGATCGACGCCGACGTCTACGGCGGGGTGCTGGCCAACGCCTTCGGGCTGCTGGACGAGTCGCCGGGACTGGCCGGAGCCTGCCGGCTGGCCGCGAACGGCAGGCTGGACGGGCCCGAACTGAGCCGGCTGTGCTGGACCGTCGGTGACCGGATGGCCGTGCTGACCGGGATCGCGCGGGCCGACCGCTGGCCGGAGGTTCGGCCGTCGGCCATCCCCGCCGTGCTGGCGGTCGCCCGGCAACTGGCGGAGCTGGTGGTGGTGGACTGTTCGGCCATCCTGGAGTCGGACGAGGAACTCAGCTTCGACACCCTGGCGCCGCGCCGCAACGGGGCGACCCTGGCGGTGCTGGACGACGCCGATGTGGTGCTGGCGGTGGGATCCGGCGATCCGCCGGGCATGGAGCGACTGGTCCGGGGGCTGGCGGAGCTGGCCGAGGCGGTGGGATCGGCGACGCCGCAGGTGGTGCTGAACCGGGTCCGACGCACCGCGGCGACGCAGGCGGAACTGGCCGCGGCGGTGCGGCGGTTCGCCGGCGTCGGGGTGCTGGCGATGCTGCCGGAGGACCGGCCGGCCTGCGACCGGGCCTGGCAGCGCGGGGTCACGCTGTCGGCGGCCGCGCCGGGATCGCCGTTGCGCGCCGCGCTGCGAGAGCTGTCCGCCCGGCTGCCATCGGCGCGCCATGGTGACCCGGTGGCTGTGCCACGATGAGCCGGTGACCGACCGGCTGTCGCCCACCGATGCGGCGTTCCTGTACGCCGAGGACGCCACCACGCCGATGCACGTCGGTGGAGTGGTGGTGTTGCGGCCGGACGGGGAGTTCGACTACCAGCGGATCATCGGGCTGATCGCCGACCGGCTCGCCCTGGTGCCGCGGTACCGGCAGAAGGTGCGCTTCGTGCCCGGGCGGCTGGCCCGGCCGGTGTGGGTGGACGACGAGCACTTCGACCTGACCTACCACGTGCGGCGATCCTCGCTGCCGCGGCCGGGGACGCCGGAGCAGCTGGACGAACTGGTCGGCCGGCTGATCTCCCGTCCGTTGGACCGGAGCCGCCCGTTGTGGGAGCTGTACATCGTCGAAGGCCTGGCCGACGGCCGGGTGGCGCTGGTGAACAAGACCCACGAGTCGATGGTCGACCGGGCCGGCGCGGTGGACGTGGCGGCGGCCATCCTGGACGTGACCCGGCGTCCGCGGCAGACCGCACAGACGCCGTGGATGCCCGCACCGGCGCCCAGCAACGTCGATCTGGTGGTGGACGCGGTCGCCGATCTGGCGGCCCGGCCGACGGAGGCGCTGGACGCGGCCCGGCTGGTCGCGGTGGACCTGCGCTCCACGCTGTCCGGGCTGCTGGACGCGGGCATGGCCATGGCGGAGGTGGCGCGCCGGGCGCTCAGCACCAACGCCCGTTCGGCGCTGAGCGTGCCGGTGTCCGGTCCGCGGCTGTTCGCCACCGCCGAGGCCGATCTGGACACCGTCAAGCGCATCCGCGCGGCGCACGGCGGCACGGTGAACGACGTGATCCTGGCGGTGATCACGGGTGCCACCCGCTCCTGGCTGCTGTCCAGGGGCGACCCGGTGTCCGGCGGCAGCGGCCTGCGCGCGCTGGCGCCGATGTCGGTCCGCCCGGACACCGCCGGTGAGCCGGCTGGGGTCGCGTCCTACCTGCTCGACCTGCCGGTCGGCGAGCCCAACCCGGTGATGCGACTGCACCAGGTGTCGTACGCGATGCAGTCGCACCTGGAATCCGGCCGGCAGCTGGGGGCGAATACCCTGCTGTCGCTGGGCCGGTTCGCGCCCCCGACCCTGCACGCCATGGGCGCCCGGGTGGCCGGCCAGCTGTCCCGCCGGAGCTACGACATGCTGATCACCAACGTGCCGGGGCCGCAGGTGCCGCTGTATGCCGCCGGATTGCCGGTGACGGCAATGTATCCGGTGGTGCCCCTGGTGAAGGGTCAGGCGGTGGCGGTGGGGTGCACGTCGTATCGCGGCCGGGTGTACTTCGGCCTGACTGCGGATCGGGACGCGATGCCGGACGCCGGCGAGTTCGCCGTACTGCTGTCCGAGGCGGTCCAGGAACTTGCCGACGCGGTGCCGGCCGGCCGGAACAGCTCGCGATGAGGGTCTACCTGCCGGCCACCGTGGCGATGCTGCGGCGTGCGGTGGCCGAGGCCGGACTCGTCCCGGTCGGCGGGACCGGCTTCGCCGTGACGGCGGGGCTGCGCGCGGAGTACGAGGGAGCCGACGAGGAGGAACTGGAGTATCTGGCCATGCACGACGCGGCGCTGGCCTCGCTGCGCCTGATCGGCGGATCGGGCGGCGGGCCCGCGGTGCGGGTGGTGCTCGCGGTGGACGACGAGAGCGCGGTGGAGCGCGGTGATCTGGACCGTGCGGCGGTGCGCCTGGCCGGCCGGGTCCCGTGGTCGGCGGTGGTGTCGGTGCACCTGGACGGTGGTGACGCGGAGGCCTCGGTGCGCGCCGCCGCCGATGCCATCGACGCGGCGGACCTGGGTGATCCGGACGCCGCCGTGGTGGTCGGGGACGCCGAGGACATCGACCTGGCGTGGTACGCGCCGGACGAGATCGGATATCTGTTGGCCGAACTCGGTCCGGAATGAGGCGACCTCACCCGAAAACACTCGTGCGCCCTGCAGATCGCGCGGTGACGCGACCTGCAGGACGCAACGGGAGGAGCGCCCGGTCGGAGGATCAGGCGGCGGCGCGGGTGAACTCGACCTCGATGGACAGTTCGACCTTGTCCGAGACGACGGAGTTGCCGACTCCGAACACCGCGGAGAAGTTCACGCCGAAGTCGCGCCGGTTGATGGTGCCGGTGGCCGCGAAGCCGACCCGGTCGTTGCCGTAGGCGTCGACGCCGGCGCCGATGAACTCGGCGTTCAGCCGCACCGGGCGGGTGACGCCGCGGATGGTGAGCTCACCGTCCAGCACGAAGGTCTCGCCGTCGAACTCCCGCACGCCGGTGGAGCGGAACTCGATGGTCGGGTGGCTGGCCACGTCGAGGAAGTCGGCGGAGCGGACGTGCTCGTTGCGGGCGTCGTGCTTGGTCTCCACGCTCGCCGCGTCCACGACTGCGGTGACGGAGCCGTCTTCAATGCCGTGCTCGCCGAAGGTCAGCGTGGCCGAGGACAGCGCGAAGGTGCCGCCGGACTTGCCGACTCCCATGTGACGGACCTTGAAGGCCAGTTCGGAGTGGACCGGGTCGGCGGTCCAGGTGCCGGTCAGGGCTGGGGTGGTGACATCGGTGACGGTCATGGTGTGTTCCTCCTGTCGGGCATCCGGGGCTGGTTGCTCCGGCGCATTACATGAGAGTTCAACAACTTCGCTTCGAGCATATTCCAGTTTTGGTGACGCGTCATCAATGGGGGGCGTGAGCATGTTCACATGCCCCGTGCGGGGCCGGCGGCGGGGGGTTTGCGCTCGGGCTCAGGGCATCTGCGGGTGGCGCTCAGGGCCGGGCGACCTGAACCGGGACGGCCAGACCGGCGTCGGCCCAGAACCCCCGGCCGGGAGGCGGAACGGCGGTGCGCCGCGGAAGCGCGACGTCCAGCAGCGCCCCGTCGGAGCGGTCGGTGGCCAACAGCAGGCCGCGCCGGAATCCGACCACCGCGCCGAGGTGGCCGCGCG
>DASSTH010000346.1:0-6714 GCA_035708025.1 Nakamurella sp.
CAATGAGGCGCACCTCACAGCGCTGATACTTGCCCGCACACGACCCGGGAACCGCTCGTCGCCCCGTCACGCCCCCGGAGTCCCCACCCCCGGGACTTCGCGGGTCCATTACTGGGTTCCGACCCCGATCTCGGCCCAAAAGGCAGCAAACCCGCGAACATCGCCCCGGGCCGGGCTCACTCGGACCGCAGGGCGGCGGCGCTGCTGGACCGGGCGGCCCACCCCGCCGGCGCCAGCGCGCCGAGCACCGCGACCACCAGGCCCCCGGCCAGCAACAGCGCGACGACCGGGACGCTGTACACCGCGACCTGTCCGGGAGTGAGCACCGCCCCGGCCGTGCCGCCCATCATCGGCACGATCGCATGGTGCAGCAGCACGCCGGCCGGCACGCCCAGCGCTCCGGCCAGCAGGCCGACGCCGCACACCGAGGCCAGCACCATCGCCACCACCTGCCCCGGCGTCATGCCCAACGACTTGAACACGCCGATATCCCGTGCCCGCTCCCGGGTTTCCAGCAGCACCGTGTTCAGCACCCCGATGCCGGCGACGACCAGCACCATCGCCGCCAGCAAGGCGACCACGGCGTTCATGGTGGTCAGCACCGACGACGCCCCGTCGCGGGCGGTGTGCGCGTCCGCGCCCAGATTGCCCACCCGGGCGTTGAGGTCGTCGAGGTAGCCGTCCAGGTCCGTCCCCGGCTGCACCCCGACCAGGAAGCTCTGCGGCTCACCGTCGAGTCCGAGTGCGTCCAGCGCGGAGGCGTCGACATAGACCCGCAGCCCGTCGTGGGACAGGTCGAACACCTCGCCGACCACGGTCAGCGCCGTCGAGCGCCCGGACGCGGACAGGGTGAGCCGATCGCCGACCGTCACACCCGCCTGCCGCAGCGCGTTCGTGGGCAGCACCGCCTCCCCGGGACTGCCGCTGAGCCAGCGCCCGGCCACCATCTGGTGGTCGGCGAACGAGCTGTCGCCGGACAGCCCCACCACGGTGCTGCCGCCCGCCAGGCCGGACACGCTGACCTCGGCCTGCGCCACCCCGAAGACCGCCAGGGTGTGCGGGGTCGACGCGATCGCGTCTGCCACCTTCGCGGCATCGACCAGCCCGGCGCCGGCCGGCGGACCGACGGGACCGCCGGGTGCACCACCGGGGTCCGGCGGGCCGAACTCCAGCCGCGGGCCGACCTCCACCGCCGGCCCGGACAGCGGATCCCGGCTGTGCTGCACGGAGGTCAGCGAGTACATCAGCCCGGCGGCGAAGGTCAGGCACACCGCCGCCGCCAGCACGGTGGCCGCCATGGCCAGCGAGCGGCCGGGCCGCCGGAACGGGCTGCCGACGCCCAGGCCCACCGCCCGGGGAACCGGCAGCGCCGCCAGCCGGCGCTGCACCGACCGGCCCCGCGCGGAGGGGGAGATGCGCCGGCCACTGCGCAGCAGCTCCGCGGACCGCCGGCCGGCGATCCGCAGCGCCGGCAGCAGCGCCGACAGGGACACCAGCGCGAGCGCCGCGCCGACCACGGTGACGATCACCCACACCGGGATGCCGACGTCCGCGGCGGCGTAGGTCTCGGCGATCTCGCCGAGCACCGGCCGCGCGACGATCACCGCCAGCCCCGCACCCAGCAGCACGCCGACGGCCGCCGGGATCAGCGCCTGGGCCAGGTAGCTGCGGGCCACCTGCCACGGGGTGAACCCCACGGCCTTCAGGATGCCGATGCGCCGGGTGGCCGCGCCCACCGTGCCGCCGACCACGATGCCGATCACCAGCACCGACATGATCAGCGCGATCACCCCGAACGCCGTCACGAACGGCACGAACGCCGCGGCGTTGGCGGTCAGCAGCTGCCGGATCGCCAGGTACGACTGGGAATCGGCCGCGGCGCCGGCCGGCAGCGCCGCGGTGATGGCCGCCCGCCCGTCCGAGATCTGGTGCGCGGTCGCGGCATCGGCCAGCCGGTAGAGCATCTGGTAGCCGGCCGGGTGACCGCCCCCGGACAGCGCCGTCACCGTCTGCGGGGTGGCCCAGCCGTCGGCGCTGTGCGTCACCGATCCGGCCAGACCGACCACGGTCAGCATCACCGCCCCGGTCGGTGACGAGGCCGCCAGCCGGCTGCCGATCACCTCCGGCGGTCGGTCCTGGGCGTTCAGCACCAGCTCGCCCGGTGCGTCGGTCCACCTGCCGGCGGTGAGCGTCAGGACGTCCACCGCCGCGGCCGGATCGCCGCGGCCGGCGATGGTCAGCAACCCCAGGTCGGCGCCGGGCGGCGGCCCGGAGGTGTCCGTGTCCCGGCGCACCGCGACCGGGACGGTGGCGAGCGGGAACGGCCCGGCGGCGGCCGTGACGCCCGGCACCCCGGCGGTGGCCGCCAGCTGCCGCCCCGTCACCGCCGTGCCGTCGAAGTCCATCCGCAGGTGCGCGCCGCGCTGGTCGGCGAACACCCGGTCGAACGGCGCGGCGGAGGCCACCAGCAGCCCCAGCCCCAGCACCGATGCCGCCACGGACACCAGCGCCGTCAGCACCAGCACCGCCGTCTGCACCCGCCGCCGGCCTACCCCGGAGCGCACCACCCGGCCCAGGGCGCCGCCGGCACCCGGACGTCGGCCGCGCGCTCCGTCTTCCGGCACCCGGTTCACGATGCCGCTCGCAGGTCGGCGGTGACGCGGCCGTCCACCAGCTCGAGGGTGCGGGTGGCCACCGAGCGGGCCAGCGACCGGTCGTGCGTCACCAGCACCACGGTCTGCCCGTGCCGGTTGATGTCCCGCAGCAACGCGGCGACGTCCTGCCCGGCCGCGCTGTCCAGTGCGCCGGTCGGCTCGTCGGCCAGCAAGAGTTCCGGGCGGTTGACCAGTGCCCGGGCGATCGCCACCCGCTGCCGCTCCCCGCCGGACAGCCGGCCCGGATACGCCGCGGCGAGATCGCCGATGCCCAGCTGGGAGAGCAGCGCGGCGCCGCGGTCGTGGGCCTCGGTGCGCCCGACGCCGGCCAACTGGGCGGGCAGCAGCACGTTGTCCAGCGCGGTCAGGTCGTCCAGCAGGTTGAAGAACTGGAACACCATGCCGACCCGGGCCCGCCGGAACCGGGCGGTGCCCGCCTCGCCCAGGGCGTCGATCCGCACGCCGGCCACCGTCACCGTGCCGGAGCTCGGCCGGTCCAGCCCGGCGATCAGGTTCAGCAGCGTGGACTTCCCGCTGCCGGACGGCCCCAGTACCGCGACCGACTCGCCGCGCTCGATGGCCAGGCTGATGCCATGCAGGCCGGCGGTGCCGCCGTCGTAGTGCTTGGTCACGCCGGCGATGTCCACCAGCGGGTCCCGCCGGTCGGGGGCGCCGGTTGGCTGCGAAGTGTTCATACCGGGGACGCTAGGGTCGCCGGGCGGTCCGGCGCGTCGGCCGCGGTGACGATCATTCCTCGTCCGCCGGGATGATCCGGCGTGGCGTCATCCGTGCGATGTACGCCCGTGCCGCCGCCGATCGTCCGCGGGGATGACGCGACGGGCGGGGCCTGGCGGCCACAATGGGTCGGTGCACCCGGCGGCGATGGCTCTACGGCCCCAGGCGGTGCGGGCGGCGCTGCGACCCGGGGCGGTGCTGGTCGCGCTGCGCCGGCGCACCGGCACGGTGCCGCGGCTATCCCGATGGGCCTGGCTGTCCGACGTGGCGCTGGCGGTGGTGCTGGCCGCGGCCACCTGGTACACCGCGGCGAATCCGGTGCTCGACGACGCGGACCGGCCGCTGCCGATCTTCCTGCTGCCGGATGGCCGCCCGGCGCCGCCGGTTCCGCCGGTGTCCCCAGGGCCACACGACACCGGACTCTGGGCCGCCGGGGACGCGCCGGTCACCCTGCTGGTGCTGGCGGCGGTGTGCACGCTGCCGCTGGTGCTGCGCCGCCGGTTCCCGCTGGCCGCGTTCTGGTCGGTGCTGGCCCTGACCGTGACCTTCCACGCGGTGTACGACACCGGGGTGAGCCCGGACGGCACCGCGGTGTTCACCTTCGCCGCCTGCCTGCTGGCCGGATACAGTGCGGCGCTGTACGGGCCGTACCGGGTGGCCTCCCTGGCCAGCGTGGGCATCGGGGCGGTGGTGATCATCGCGCTGTACCAGACGAACGTCCCGGCGATCACCCCGGTGTACGTGCCGTTCTTCGTGTTGGTGCCGGTCGCCTTGGCGGCCAACGCGATCCACGGCTGGAAGCAGCGGCTCCGGGTGGCCGAGACCGACCGGCAGGCGGCCACCACGCAGGCGGTGGAGCGGGAACGCACCCGCATCGCCCGGGAGTTGCACGACGTGGTGACCCACCACGTGAGCGTGATGGTGGTGCAGGCCGGGGCCGCCCGGACGGTACTCGACTCGGATCCCGAATGTGCCCGGCAGGTGCTGCTGTCGGTGGAGAGCAGCGGGCGGGAGGCGATGGGCGAGTTGCGGGACGTGATGGGGCTGCTGGCCGGGTCGGTCGACGTGCCGCCCGGCGAGGACGCGCCGCAGCCGGGCCTGGGCCAGTTGGAGACGCTGGTCGACCGGGTGCGCGTCGCCGGAGTCCCGGTGCGGTTGGCGGTGACCGGAGATCCGGTGGCGCTGCCCGCCGGGCCGGACCTGGCGGCCTACCGGGTGGTCCAGGAGGCGTTGACCAACACGATCAAGCACGCGGATGGAGCCGCCGCCACGGTGTGCGTGGAGTACCGGCCCGAGCGGCTGCGTATCGAGGTCACCGACAGCGGCGGGTCCCGTTCTGCCACGGCCGGTTCCGGCGGCGGGCGCGGGCTGATCGGCCTGCGGGAGCGGCTGGCCCTGTACGGCGGGACCCTGCACGCCGGGCCGTCACCGGACGGCGGGTTCCAGGTCCGCGCCGAGATCCCGTTCGGGGCAGGCGTTCCGGACGATGCGAGGGAGGGGTGACCGGGGATGCACGGCGGTAGCGGTGACGGGGATGGCGGGCTGCGCGCCGGCGTCGGTGACGGGGATGACGGGCGGCGCGCCGACGTCGGTGACGGGGATCGCGGACGGCGCGGCGGTAACGGCGGCGAGCCGGTGCGGGTGGTGATCGCCGACGACCAGGCGCTGGTGCGCTCCGGGTTCGGCATGATCCTGCAGGCCGCGGGCATCGCGGTGGTCGGCGAGGCCGCCACCGGCCGGCAGGCCGTCGAGGTGGTCTGGCGCACCTCGCCCGACGTGGTGCTGATGGACATCCGGATGCCGGAACTGGATGGGCTGCAGGCCACCCGGCAGATCCTGGACGGCCGCGCCGACCCGCCGCGGGTGATCATCCTGACCACCTTCGACCTGGACCGGTACGTGTACCAGGCGCTCGCGGCGGGCGCCAGCGGCTTCCTGCTCAAGGATGTCAGCCCCGAGCAGCTGACCGCCGCGGTCCGGCTGGTGCGTACCGGGGACGCGTTGCTGGCGCCCGCCATCACCCGGCGGCTGGTGGAGCGGTTCGCCGTGCGGGACAGCGGTTCTGCCGCGCCGCACCGGGATCTGTCGGCGCTCACCCCGCGGGAGCTGGAGGTGCTCGGCGCGTTGGCGCGCGGGCTGAGCAACGCCGAACTGGCGGGCGGATTTCAGCTGAGCGAGGCGACCGTGAAGACCCACGTGGCCCGCATCCTGGCCAAGCTGCAGCTGCGCGACCGGGCACAGGCGGTGGTGATGGCCTACGAGGCGGGGCTGGTGGTGCCCGGAGGAGGCGCGACCCCGCCGCGGTGACGGTGCGAGCTGACCGGCGAGCCGTCGTCACCGGCACGGCGACGCGGCGTCGTAGCCGGTGACGGGCCCCGCCAGGTCGGCCGCGAGATCCGCTGCGCGACCGGCGAAGCCGTGCCACGCCTGGGGCGTCGTCTCGGTCAGGCGCGGGCCGGATCGCTCGTCACAGTCCCGTTGGGTCCACCGGACGACACGCCCGGCCCGCATGTCGAAGCGGACCAGCACGCCGCGCGCCCAGCCGCAGATACGCGCGTCCACGGGCCGCATGGACGCGACCTTCTGCTCGGCCAGCACCCAGTCCACCGCCTCCAGGTCCGCGTGGGCTGCCGCGGCGAGTTCGAACCGCAGTTCCTCCGAGAATCGGGTGCGACGCCGGACGAGTCGTTCGCGGATCTCCGTCACCGCCACGGGATTTCGACTCAACACCGCGGCCAGGGTCGCCCGTAGCTCCGCGGGTTCACCCACCGGTATGCCCCTGGCCAGCGCCACCGCCCGGCCGGTCGCGCCACGACTGCCCGCGTGGCCGACCGGTAGCAGCCGTTCCAGGGCGGTGACGGCCGTGCGCACCCGCAGGCCGCCCAAGTACGGTCCGAACCAGCTGGTCCGGCCGTCCGCCGACGGATCGTGGGTGACGGTGATTCCCTTGCTGGACAACCCGATGTACACCTCCACCTCTTGACCGCCCGGTGTGCGGTTCCACCGGGGCCGGGCGTGTTGCAGCAGGGTGCGCTCCAGCCAGCACGCCTCGTGCACCGAGTCGCACGGCACCGCCTGCACCCCGGCGATCTGCCGGACCATCCGGGCCAGCTGCGGCCGGTCGCCCAGATCGCCCCAGTACGAACGGACCCGGGAGCGCAGGTCGGTGGCCCGGCCCAGGTACATCACCCGGCCGCGCTGGTCCAGGAACCGGTACACCCCAGGGGCGCGCGGCAGCCGCGCGACCGCGTCACGCGCCGGGGCCTGCGTCGGCATGCGCACCAGCATGCCCGCCGTGCGCCCCACGGCGGGACGCGGATCGGGC
>DASSTH010000347.1:0-2141 GCA_035708025.1 Nakamurella sp.
GGCCCGCTGGCCGCCACCGCCACCGGACGGGCCAGGGCCGGACCCGTGCGGTAGCATTTCTACGGGTCAACCGTGATAAATCGTGGAGGTCCGATGACACAGACGCTGGCCGAGGCGCTGGAGCGCGAGCACGTCGACATCGATGCCGGCATAGAGCAGTTCACCGCTGGGGTGGCCGCCGGGAAGCCCGTCGAGCGTCCGATGCTGGCGGCGATCGAGGCGCTGCGCCGGCACATCTACCTGGAGGAGGCAATCCTGTTCCCGCCGCTGCGGGCGGCGGGCATGTTCGGTCCAGTGATGGTGATGCTGCACGAGCACGGCCGGATGTGGCGCACGCTGGATGATCTGGAGCCGCTGGTGCGACAGGGCGGCACGGACGCCCGGGTCGCCGGGCTGTGCGCCGACCTGGTGTCCCAGCTGCAGGCGCACAACCCCAAGGAGGAGCAGATCCTGTACCCGCAGGCCGATGACGTTCTCAACGATCCGGCGAACCGGGAACTGCGGGAGTTCCTGGCGTCGGGCAGCATGCCGGACGGGTGGGTCTGCGAATCCGCCTGACCGGCCGCGCGTGACGGCCGCTGGGTCACCGGGCGGCGGCCAAGGCGTCGGTGACCAGGTCCAACACCGTCACCGCCGCAGCCTTGTCCAAGGGATGGTTTCCGTTGCCACACTTGGGCGACTGCACGCAGGACGGACAACCGGACCGGCAGCCGCAATCCCGGACCGCGTCGCGTACCGCGGACAGCCAGCCGGCGGCGACGGTGAAGCCGCGCTCGGCGAAGCCGGCGCCGCCGGGATATCCGTCATAGACGATCACGGTGGGCTCGCCGGTGTCGGCGTGCGCCACGGTGGACAGCCCGCCGATGTCCCACCGGTCGCAGCCGGCGAACAGCGGAAGCAGGCCGATGGCGGCGTGTTCGGCGGCGTGCAGCGCCCCGGCCATCGCGCCCTCGCCGATGCCCGCCGCGCGCAGCACGGTGAACGGTACGGTGTACCAGACGGCCCGGGTGTCCAGCACCAGTTCCGGCATGTCCAACCCGGTCAGGTCGATCAGCGTCCCGTCGGCGCGCCGGCGCAGGTAGCCGACCACCTGCTCGGTGGTTCGGACCGGCCCGGTGCACAGTCGCAGGCCGCCCGGTAGGTCCCGCTCGGTGTCGGTCCCGAGGATCTCCACGGTGGACAGCGAGCGGGCGATGGTGGTCCAGTCCGGACGGTCCGGCCGCACCAGGGCCACTCCCTCGTCCAGGTCCAGATCGGTGACCAGGTAGGTGCTTCCGCGGTGCAGGTACACCGCGCCGGGGTGCACCGAGGCGCAGGCGCGGGCGGCGTCCTCGGTGCCCAGCATGCGGCCGGTGGCCTGTTCCACCACCGCCACCTGCCGCCCGGAGCCGCGCAGGCCGACCTCGTCCGCGGGATGGCGGTGACCGGCCAGGTAGTAGCCGCCGGGCCGGCGCCGCAGCACCCCGTCGGCCAGCAGCCGGTCCACCGCCGCCCGGGCCGCCGCTCCGCCGAACAGCGCGAGATCCTCGTCAGTGAGCCGGTTCTCGGCCGCGGCGCACGCCAGGTGGGGGGCCAGGATGTACGGGTTCGCCGGGTCGATGACCGTCCCCTCGACCGGCCGGCCGAACACCGCGTCGGGATGGTGCACCAGGTAGGAGTCCAGCGGGTCGTCCCGGGCCACGAACACCACCAGGGCCTTGCGGTCGCCGCGGCCGGCCCGGCCGGCCTGCTGCCACACCGAGGCCAGTGTGCCGGGGTATCCGGCCAGCACGGCGGCGTCGATCCCGGCGATGTCCACGCCCAGTTCCAGCGCGTTGGTGGACGCCACTCCGACGAGTTCGCCGCTGTCGAAGGCCCTTTCCAGCTCGCGGCGGTCCTCCGGCAGGTATCCACCGCGGTAGGCGCAGATCCGCTCGGCCAGGTCCGGGCGGCTGCCCGCGACGATCCGCCGGGCGGTGATCGCGGTCTGTTCGGCCCCGGCCCGGGAGCGGACGAAGGTCAGCGTGCGGGAGCCGGCGGTGACCAGGTCGGCCAGGATCCGGGCCGCCTCGGCCGGCGCGGACCGTCGTAGCGGCTGGTGCTCGGCGGCGGCGAGGGCGGTGCTGGCGCTATCCGCGGTGCTGGCGGCATCCGCATCGCCG
>DASSTH010000348.1:0-3079 GCA_035708025.1 Nakamurella sp.
AGGTTGGCCGCCGTCCAGGCGCCGGCGTGATCGCCGGACTGGGTGACGGTGGTCAGGGTGGTGGCCGAGCCGGAGGTGATGGTGACGGTCACCCCGGGGGCAGGCTTGTTGTCCGACAGCGTGGTGACCACGCCGGACAGCGATCCGGCCGCCTGGGACAGCGACAGCAGGACGCCGGTGAGCTTCTGCCCGGACGCCAGGCTCAACGTGGACGTGACGGTGGTGTAGCCGGGCAGCGTGACCGTGACGGTGTAGGTGGCCGGCGTCACCAGCCCCCGGAGCGTGAACTCGCCGACGGTGCCCTTGGTCAGCGACAGGGTCCGGACCGTGGTGGGCCCGTTGCTGGCGGTGATCACCGCGTTGCCCAGCGGCCCGTCGGGACCGACCACCGAGCCCGAGATCAGCCCGTCGCCGGTGCGCAGCACCAACACGATGCCGGTACGGGACTCGCCGCCGGACAGGTCTACCCGCTGGACGTCGGTGGCGTACCCGGGCTTGGAGACGATCAGGTCGAACACCCCGGGCGAAGGCAGGTCGTTCAGGGTGAACATGCCGTCCGAGGCGATCGGGATGGTACGCAGCACGCCACCATCGGATCCGACGTCGCCGGCTGTGCCCGCACCGGAGGAGCCGGCGCCCGTGGCCCCGGCGTCCGAGCCGGTGCCCGCGTCGCCGGTGGGATCCGGCGCCGCGCCGGGCATCCGCAGACCGGGCGGCGAGGAGGACGCAGCGGCGTTGGCCGCGCCGGTGCTCGGGACCGGTTGCGCCGTCACCGTTCCGGTGGCACCCGGACCCCCGCCGCCACCGGCGCCGACGGCTCCGCCCTTGTCCACCGGCTTGAGGAAGTCCTGGGGCACTTGGACGGTCAGCACCGACCCGGCGACATCGGCGCCCACCACCTTGCCGGTGATGCTGGCCGGCAGCCCACCGAGGGCGACCTGGAGGTCGGTCACCTTTTGGCCGACCTCCAGTTGCACCTCCTTGGCGTCCGCGCCGGTGAGCGCGTTCGGGTACCACACCTCGGCGAACCCGGCGCCGCGGAACCGGATCTTGTAGCTGCCCGAGGACAGCGCCGTCACCGCCCAGGCGCCCTTGTCGTTGGTGGCGGTGCTGATGATCGCCTGGGTCAGGTCGCCGGATGCGAACACCTCCACCGCCACGCCGGCCGCCGGCGATCCGTCGGTCAGCAGTTTGACCGAGCCGCCCAGTGCCGAACTGCCGGAACCGCCCGCGCCCGCGCTGCGCGCCGACGCCACCTGGATGGCCAGGTCGCGATCGGCGGCCGACACCCCGACCAACCGGGACAGCGCGATGGTGATCACCACGGCGAATACCGTCACCGCCAGCAGCAGCGACAGCAGCGAGAGCAGACCGCGCCCCAGCTTGGGCTTCTGCATCATGGTGCCCTGGGCCAGCGGCTCGGGCGGCGGCGGGGGCGGCTCGGGTACCTGCGTCACCCCGGTGGGGTCGGGCGGCGGGGCCGGCGGGACGTTGCGTGCCGCAGCGGCCGCGGCCGCCTCCTCGACCGACATCGCGGCGATGCCGAACGGTCGCACCACCGGCGAGCCGAACCACCGCCGCCGGGCGGACGTGCGCAGGTCGGTGATGACGTGCTCGCCCGGCGCCAGGTCCAGCACCTCCGGAATGAACTGGAACCGGATCTTGTCCTCCGGGTCCATCCCGACCGGCACCATGGAGATCGCGGTGTTACCGGTGTTCTCCGCCACCACAGAGAAGCGTCCGTGCTTGCCGCACAACACGGTCAGCGGCGACAGCGCCATCCGCATCGCCTCGCGGGCCGGCACCACCAGTTCGATCTCGGCGACCGCGATCGCCTGCGGCGGCGTGAGTTCCCGCACCTGCACGGCGATCCGCCGGTCGCCGGCGCCGACACCAGGGGGGATGGCCACGGTGACCGCGACGCTCTGCGAGGACTCCGGGAACAGCGAGAGGTTCTCGGCCTCCAACGTCACCCAGGAGGGGTCCGCGCCGAGCACCCTTAGGTGGTAGCCACCGATGACGGTTCCGGTGTTGGTGACCGTCACCTGCACCGTGAACGGCAGGTTCTCGGCGACCTCGACCCGCTGCGGATCGACCTGGACGCGCATGTCAGCCGCCGCCGGTGAGCTTGAAGTCCAGGGTGACCGGGCCCGCGGTGGTCACCGTGACGATGGACGTCTGGCTCCCGCCGCTGGGATCGGCGGCGGTCACCGTGTAGATGCCCTGCGGCAGGTTTGCGATGGTATAGCTGCCGACCGTTCCGTTGGCGGTGTTGCCGGTGGTGATCACCGGCCAGGAGTGCTGGCCGTCGGTCGCGGTGACGGTGGCGTTCACCAGTCCGGTTCCGGTCGGACCGGTCACCCGGCCGGTGATGCTGCCGACCGAGCGGGTCATGGTGACCGTGATCGGGGTCAGAACGGTGTTCTCGGCCAGCGTTACCGGCACCGTTTGGTCGGCGTAGCCCTGCACGGAGAAGGTCAGGGTGTAGGCGCCCGGGGTGGGCAGGCCGGTGAGGTGGAAGGTGCCGACGGCGCCGTCGGTGAGCGTCATGGTGCTGGGCGGGTCGACCAGGCCACCCACCGTGACGGTGGCACCGCCGACCCCGACACCGGTCTGGTCCACCAGACGGCCGTCCACCACGCCGGTACCCGAGCGCAGCGCGATCGTCAGGCCCTTCTGCGGCTTGTTGGGTGCCAGGTCGATCACCTGGCTGACCTGCCCGTATCCGTCCTTGGACACCGTGATCACGTAGGTGGCAGGGGTGGGCAGGTTGCCGATGATGAACTGGCCGATCTGGCCGGTGGTGGGAGTCCCGGTGCTGATCTGCTGCCCGTTGACCGTGGTGGTGACGGTGGCGCCGCCGAGCGGATCGGTGCCGTCGGTGACGGTGCCGGAGATCTGCGCGTTGCCGGCCGCCAGCACCACGGTCGACTGGTAGCGCTTGGCGCCGCCGGTGACGGTGGTCTGCACGGTGGAGACCTGATAACCGGGGGTGGTGAAGGTGAGTTCGTAGTTGCCCGGTGCCGGCAGGTTCGGGATGGTGTAGCTGCCGTCGGCCTTCGTCTTCACCGGTGGGATC
>DASSTH010000349.1:0-6938 GCA_035708025.1 Nakamurella sp.
GATCACGTTCCCGGGGCGCTGGCACGGCTCGGCGTGTGGGACGGCAGCCATGCGCAGGTGGACCTGCACTCGCCGGGCTTCCGGGCCGACGAGCGGGCCGTCCCGGTGGGGGTCCGCACCCTGGTGCACACCGCCCTCTCGGCGCTTACGGACTAGGTGGGCGGCGCGTCAGTAATCTCGAACTCAGTAGGTCTCGAACTCAGTGGGGCTGAGCGAGAACCCGTGCAGTGACGTCGCATCCAGGCACGTCACCTCCGGCCCTTCGACGTAGCACAGCACGGTGCCGACCACCGTGGTGTCGCCGTCGGCCAGCACCGGCAGCCCCGGGTCGTACACGGTGTCGGAGACACAGATGAAGGCGGCCGGGTCGGTGCCGGACATCTGGATCGACGATCCGTAGTCGCCCTGGCAGTCCGGGTGCGGGTTCTTCGGTGCCTTGTAGGTGTGCGGCACGATGAGGTCGCAGCGCACCATGTCGTCGATGATGGCGCAGCCCATGCTGTGGTCCGCCAGTTGGAACTGCGTGAGGTTGTCGTCCGATCCGGCCGCTGTGCTGGTGCTCGCGGTGCCCTCGGTCATCATTCCGCGGAACTCCGCCACCAGGATGGAGGCTGCCTCCACCCCCGTAGCGGCGGCCGACGCCGCGTCCTCGGCCTTGCTCAGCTGGTCCTGGTCGAAGTCCTTGCTGTTGATCGCGAAGGAGTCGACGTCCACCATCACCACGGTGCCGTCCAACTGGTCGTTGACGGCCTCCGCGGCGTCCAGCAACTCGTCCACGTCGTGGCCGATGAGCACCACCCAGATGGCCAGCCCGGCCTTCTGGGCGGCCACCACCTGATCGTCGAGGTCGTTGAGTTCGTCCTTGTCCGCGGCGGCACGGGCGTCCTTGTCGCCCACCACCGGGTCGTCCCGCAGGGCGGCGACGATGGCGTCGATGGGCAGCCCGTCGGTGGAGCCGTCCGACGATTGGGCGGATTCCGAGGTCGTCGGCGCAGAGGACTCCTCGCTCGTGCTGGTCTGGGCCGGACTGCTGGCGCTGGTGCTCGGGGGCACCGGCGGGACGGGAGTGCTGGACGAGTCCGCCGAGGAGGTGACCGGCGCGCTCGACTCGGCGCTGGAGGACGTCACCGGGGAGGCTATCGAGGCGGACGTCGTTGCCAGAGCGGATGCGGCCGCCGGGTCGATGCCCGGGCTGCCCGCCACCGTGGTGGCACACCCCGCGATCACCGTCACCGCCGCCAGTGCACTGGCCAGCCGCCACGCGCGTGCCTTCATGTTGGCTCCACCTCGAACTCGAATGACGTGCCCCGGGCGAGGACCGGTGTCCGCGCGACAGACCTGGACTGCGAGGCGGAACGCTACCGGCAGCCGCGGCGATTCGCGGGCGTTTGGGTAATCCGCCTGAGTGTCAGCTGCCGATGGACCGGCAGGGCCGGTAGCGGATGTCGCGCACGTACTCGTCGGGGGCGTCGACCGCCTCGGCGGCGTCCGCGATCACCCCCAGGTAGCGGGCCGACGGCAGGCCGCCCTCATAGGCCTGCAGCGCGTACAGCCACGCCAGCACCTCGCCGTCCAGGGTGTGCACCCGCAGCCGCAGCTTGGTGTACAGCCCGAGGTCCGCGCCCTCCCAGGAGTCCAGCGAGCGCTCGTCGGACTCGCACATGTCGTACAGCACCACGAACACCGCGGAGTCCGGGTCCTCGACGACGGTGGCCAGCGCGCCCTCCCAGCCGAGGTCCTCGCCGCCGAAGGTCAGCCGCCAGCCGGGCAGCCACCCGGTGCCGGCCATCGGGGACGCGGGGCAGCGCGCAGCCATCTGGGCCGGATCCATGTTCGACCCGTACGCGGCATACAACGCCATGGCCATCTAGCGTAGCGACGGCGGGTATCGCACCGGCAACCGCGGCACGGCCGCCGCGGTGGCAGGCCCGGTACCTCGCCGGACCAGGAGGGATGTGCCGGTGACCAGGATCGTGATCATGGGCGGGGGACCCGCCGGCTACGAGGCCGCCCTGGTGGCGGCGCAGTACGGGGCCGACGTCACGCTCATCGAGCAGGACGGCCCGGGCGGGTCGTGCGTGCTGGCGGACTGCGTGCCCTCCAAGACCTTCATCGCCTCCGCGGGGGGCCGCACCGCGGTGCGCGAGGCGGGCGAGCTGGGCATCGCGGTGCCGCCCGAATCGGTCGCGGTGGATATCGCCTCGGTGCACCGGCGGGTGGCCGACCTGGCGGCCGCGCAATCCGCCGACATCGGGGCGCGGCTGACGCTGGAGGGCGTGCGGGTGGTCCGGGGCAGCGCCGTCGTGGCCGATACCGGGCCCGGGATGGCGGCCCACCTGGTGCGGGTCACCGAGCCGGACGGCTCCACCGGCGAACTGACCGCCGACGTGGTGCTGGTGGCCACCGGAGCCACCCCGCGGATCCTGCCGGACGCCCGGCCGGACGGCGAACGCATCCTGACCTGGCGCCAGGTGTACGGCCTGGCCGAACTGCCGGAACATCTCATCGTGGTCGGCTCCGGGGTGACCGGCGCCGAGTTCGCCTCCGCCTACACCGAAATGGGCGTGCGGGTGACGCTGGTGTCCAGCCGCGACCGGGTGCTGCCCGGGGAGGACGCCGACGCCGCCGCTGTGCTGGAGGACGTGTTCGCCGACCGTGGCGTCACGCTGGCCAAACGGGCGCGGGCGGAATCGGTGCAGCGCGACGGCGACGGGGTGCGCGTCGCCCTGAACGACGGCCGGACGGTGACGGGATCGCATGCGCTGATGACCGTTGGGTCGGTGCCCAACACCTCCGGCATCGGGCTGGAACAGGTCGGCTGCGCCACCGGCCCCGGCGGGTTCATCCAGGTCGACCGGGTGTCCCGCACCTCGGTCTCCGGCATCTACGCCGCCGGCGACTGCACCGGGGTGCTGATGCTGGCGTCGGTGGCGGCCATGCAGGGACGCATCGCGATGTGGCACGCGCTCGGCGAGGGCGCGCCCCCGCTGAAGCGGAAGCTGGTGTCCGCCACCGTGTTCACCCACCCGGAGATCGCCACCGTGGGCGTCTCGCAGGCCGAGGTGGACGCCGGCACGGTGCCGGCCCGGGTGCTGATGCTGCCGCTGGGCACCAACCCGCGGGCCAAGATGCTCGGGCTGCGGGCGGGCTTCGTCAAGCTCATCGTGCGCCCGGCGACCGGCATCGTGATCGGCGGCGTGGTGGTGGCGCCGGAGGCGTCGGAACTGATCCTGCCGATCGCCGTCGCGGTGCAGAACCAGCTCACCGCCAAGAACCTGGCCTACACCTTCAGCGTGTACCCCTCGCTGTCCGGCTCGATCACCGAGGTCGGGCGTCAGCTGATGGCCGCCGCCGACGACCTCGGCTAGCGGACGGCCGCCGCCGACGACCTCGGCTGACAGATGGCCGCCGCTGACGGCCTTCGGCTACGGTCGGCTCGGGTGTCATGCGCTCCGCGCATGCGAGGCCGTCGGCGGATCAGGCCCCGTTGATCGTCAACACGGCGCAGGCCACCGGCAAAGTCATATCGAACGTGCCGGCCACCGTCAGGCCGTGCACCACGATCACGTACTGGTCCAGCGACCCGAGCGTGCCCACCGCGGCTCCGGCGTCGGTCGCGGCGAAGGTTCGGGAGAACTGCAGGGTGCTGCCATCGACCATGTCGTGCCCCAGCGTCACCTGCACCGGGCCGTAGGCCGGCAGCCCCTCGGCGAAGCTGAGCACGCCGTCCGCGCCGGCCAGGCTCATGTCCGGGCAGGTCGCCTGCACGCCGTCGGAGAACCCGTGGATGTGCTGCATGTGCATCTGCATCGGTTCCAGGCCGGTCGCCTGCAGGTTCGCCCGGATCTGCCCGTTGTGCTCGACCAGCGTGACGGTGCCCTGCACTCCGGAGTCGTTGAGCTGCATCAGCGTTCCGTGGCTGACCACCGCCCCGTTGCCGCCGGCCGTTCGGGCCGGCGCCGCGGAGGCGGAGAACGTCGCCACCGCGACGGCCGTGATGGCGGCCGCCAGCAGGATGCCGGTTCGTAGCACGATGCCGTTGTGGAGTCGCACGGTGACCCTCCCAGCTTCGGGTGCGCCCGCTGACCGGGCGCAGCTGACCCGTTCCCCGCACCACGCCGGCGGGGCCCGGCCGGTTCACCGCTGCCGCGTCAGTCCACCCAATCGAAGGTGCGCGTCACCGCCTTGCGCCACTGGCCGAACAGCCGCTCCCGCTCTGCGGCGTCCATCCGTGGCTCCCACCGCCGGTCCTCCGCCCAGTTCTCCCGGATCTCGTCCGTGCCGGACCAGAAGCCCACCGCCAGGCCGGCGGCGTAGGCCGCTCCCAGCGCGGTGGTCTCGGCCACTACCGGCCGCACCACCGGAACCCCCAGGATGTCCGCCTGGAACTGCATCAACGTCGCGTTGACCACCATCCCGCCGTCCACCTTGAGCGTGGACAGCGTGACACCGGAGTCGGCCTGCATCGCCTCGGCCACCTCCCGGCTCTGGAACGCGGTGGCCTCCAGCACCGCCCTGGCCAGGTGCGCCCTGGTGACGAACCGGGTCAGCCCCACGATGGCGCCGCGGGCGTCGGACCGCCAGTACGGCGCGAACAACCCGGAGAACGCCGGCACCACATAGGCCCCGCCGTTGTCCGGCACGCTGCAGGCCAGCTCCTCGATCTCCGCCGCCGAGCCGATCAGGCCCAGGTTGTCGCGGAACCACTGCACCAACGACCCGGTCACCGCGATGGATCCCTCCAGCGCGTACACCGGGGCGGCGTCACCGAGCCGGTAGCACACCGTGGTGAGCAACCCGTGCCGCGACGGCACCGGCTCGGTCCCGGTGTTGATCAGCATGAAGTTGCCGGTGCCGTAGGTGTTCTTGGCCTCGCCGGGGGACAGACAGGCCTGCCCGAAGGTGGCCGCCTGCTGGTCGCCGAGGATGCCGGCCACCGGTACCCCGGCCAGCCCGGCCGGGGCCGCGTGCCCCGCCACCTCCCGGTAGACCTCGGAGGATGAGCGGATCTCCGGCAGCATCGTCACCGGAACGCCGAACTCACCGGCGATCTCGGCGTCCCAGGCCAGGGTGCGCAGGTCCATCAGCATGGTGCGGGAGGCGTTCGTGACGTCGGTGATGTGCAGGCCACCGTCCGGGCCGCCGGTCAGGTTCCACAGCAGCCAGGAGTCCATGGTGCCGAACGCCAACTCGCCGGCCTCGGCCCGTCGCCGGGCGCCGTCCACGTTGTCCAGCACCCACCGCACCTTCGGCCCGGCGAAGTAGGTGGCCAGCGGCAGGCCCACCCGCTGCCGGTACCGGTCGGCGCCTCCGCCCAGCGCGCCGAGCTCGCGGCAGATCCCGTCGGTGCGGGTGTCCTGCCAGACGATCGCCGGGTAGACCGGCTCACCGGTGACCCGGTCCCAGATCACGGTGGTCTCGCGCTGGTTCGTCACCCCCACCGCCGCCACATCGCCCCGATCCGCCCCTGCGGCCGCCAGCGCCCCGGCGATCACCGAGCGGGTGTTCTGCCAGATCTCGGCCGGGTCGTGCTCCACCCAACCCGCCCGCGGGAACAGCTGCCGGTGTTCTTGCTGATCGGCCGCGACCACCCGCCCGCCGCGGTCGAACAGCATGCACCGGGTGGAGGTGGTGCCCTGGTCGATCGCCGCGACGTACCGTGCTGCCATTCCTGCCGCCCCTCCCGGTCGGGTTGCGCCGCGCCGGGTGCCCGTTCCGGCGACCGGCCCATCGGTACCGGACGGTAGCGTGGTGCCCGGCATCACGCCCGGCGGGTCGAGCGCAGGGGGAGGTTCACAAGGGTGATGGCCGGTATGGAGCAGGCCTCCAGGCTGGGACCGCAGGAGCGCGCCGCGAATGCCGCCCGGCTGGACGGCGGCAGCTTTGACGTGGTGGTGATCGGCGGCGGCGTGGTGGGCAGCGGCGTCGCGCTGGACGCCGTCACCCGCGGGCTGTCGGTCGCCCTGGTGGAGGCCCGGGACATCGCCTCTGGCACCTCCTCGCGCTCCTCCAAGTTGTTCCACGGCGGCCTGCGCTACCTGGAGATGCTGGAGTTCGGGCTGGTCCGGGAGGCCCTGGCGGAGCGCGAGCTGATGCTGACCACGCTGTGCCCGCACCTGGCCCGCCCGGTGTCCTTCCTGTACCCGCTGCGGCACCGGCTCGTCGAACGGCCCTACGTGGAGGCCGGCCTGATCCTGTACGACACCATCGGCGGAGCCCGCTCGGTGCCCCGGCACCGGCAGCTGACCAGGGCCGGGGCACTGCGGCTGGCCCCGGCGCTGCGCAAGGACGCGCTGGTGGGCGGCGTGCGCTACTACGACGGCCAGGTCGACGACGCCAGGCACACCCTGACGGTGGCCCGCACCGCGGCCGCGTACGGCGCCGTGGTGCAGCCGTCCACCCAGGTGGTGGACTTCCTGCACGAGTCCGACCGGGTGGCGGGCGTGCGGCTGCGGGACGTGGAAACCGGTGCGGAGTCGACGGTCTCGGCCGGCGTGGTGATCAACGCCACCGGGGTGTGGACCGACGAGCTGCAGCGGCTGTCCGGCAGCCGCGGCCGGTTCCAGGTGCGGGCCTCCAAGGGTGTGCACCTGGTGGTGCCGCGCGACCGCATCCCCAGCGAGACCGGGCTGATCCTGCGCACCGAGACCAGCGTGCTGTTCGTGATCCCGTGGAAGGCGCACTGGATCATCGGCACCACCGACACCGACTGGAACCTGGACCTGGCCCATCCGGCGGCCACCGCCAAGGACATCGACTACCTGCTGTCGCACATCAACTCGGTACTCGTCACGCCGATCACCCGGGAGGACATCCAGGGCGTCTATGCCGGGCTGCGGCCGCTGCTGGCCGGGGAGAGCGAGCAGACCTCCAAGCTGTCCCGGGAGCACGCGGTCGCCCGGGTGGCACCCGGGCTGGTGGCCATCGCGGGCGGCAAG
>DASSTH010000350.1:0-12319 GCA_035708025.1 Nakamurella sp.
GACGCCGCCGTCGTCGGTGGGGACCGCACCTCCGGCCCAGTCGTCGCCACCCCCGCCGAACAGCGGGGCGTCCATCGGTTGGGGCGCGTTCGGGCTGATCACCGGGCCGATCAGGGTGAGCCCCTCGACGAAGGCCGGCTGCCAGACGTCCCAGTCGTGGCCGCCGCCGAGCACTCGCATGTCGGCGGTGATGCCGTCCACCCGCTTGAGTTCGTTGTAGGCGACGGCGGTCTCGAAGTCCAGATCGTTGTGCTCGTAGGGGTGCGGGTAGGCGTACTCCCGGTCGCCGACCGCGAGGTACATCCGCACCGGCATGGTGGGATCGAATGAGTCCAGTAGCGCCGGATAGTTCAGCGCGGTGTACCGGTCCATGACGAACGAGTCATCACCCACGCCGAAGGCGCCGTGGTCCCGGATGTCGTCCGGGTCGGGGACGGTGGTGGTGAACACGGCGGGGCTGAGCACGATGGCCGCGGAGAATTCGTCCTGGTGGGCGAGGGCGTACCGCAGCGCGCCGTAGCCGCCCATCGAGTAGCCGCCCACGGCCCGGGCGGTGCGCGTGGTCAGCGTTCGGTAATGCGTGTCGACGTAGCCGACCAGGTCGCGGGTGAGCGCTGTCTCCACCTGCTCCGCGGGCCCGGCACCGGTGTACTGCGAATCGACGTACCAGCCGGCGGCGGATTCCCAAGGGGCGTCCGGCATCACCACGATCAGCGGCGGGATGGAACCGTCGGCGATCAGTCGGTCCAGGTCGGCCTTCTCCCGGGTCCACGCGCTGTCGGTGTCGCCGCGCCCGTGCAGCAGGTACAGCGTGGGGTAGCGCGTAGCGTCGTCGGCCTGGTCGTAGCCGGCGGGCAGGTAGACCTGGAAGTCCACGGTCCCGGTGCTCACCGCCGTGGAGGGTGCGGAGTCAGTGGTCATGGTGCCCTCCGGTTCCACGGCCGGCGCCTGCGCCGGGTCTGCCTGCGCTGCCGGCGCGACCAGCAGAACGCCGCCGACGGCGGCGAAAGCGGCTGCGGCGGTGAACATACGGCGTGCCAAGCGACTTGCGGGCATCAGGTCTCCACGGTGCCGACGAACGTGCGGACGATCGGGCGATCGGAGTGTCGACACGTCGAGTCCGACCGTAAACGTTCTTGTAAACGTTCTTAGGCAGGCGAGTCTGGCAGCGTCGCCACCCCGCGTCAAGACCTGCGGCCCGGCGCCCGGGATCGTGCGCCGTGCCAGCGGGAGGTATCCCCGCAGCGCGGGTGCACCACCGGACCGGCGACGGGGAACCGTCAGCGCTCTTCGGCGGCTTCCCGGCGCCCGGCACCGCCGTCGGATCGTCCGGCCGGGGCCCGGTCACCGGCGGGCGAGGGCGCACCCGCGTCCCCGTCACCGGTAGCGGTGACGGGGCCGTCCGGCGGGTGGAGGCCGTCCAGTTCGCTGGCCGGCCGGGTGTGCGCCCGCACGGTGGCCCGCTCGCCGTGCGAGCGTGCCGACGGGGCGAGGTCGCGGGCCAGCGGCTCCCGGCCGACCGGCCGGGACGGCTCCGGTAGCAGCGGGTCCCGCCGTCGCACCGGCCGCACCAGGGGCTCGTCGCAGCGCACCGTCAACTGCTCGCCGTACAACAGCAGCGGCAGTTCGCAGTTGGCCTGGCGGGGCAGCGAGCAGGTCACCGTGTCCTGCTCGATCCGCACCTGCAGCCGCATGTTCCGCCAGCGCACCCCGAACGACAGCCGATCGATGGCACGGGGCAGGGCCGGTGCCAGGGCGAGCGTCTCGCCGTGCTCGCGCAGGCCGCCGAAGCCCTCCACCAATGCCGTCCACGCGCCCGCCAGTGAGGCGATGTGCAGGCCGTCACCGGTGTTGTGGTGCAGGTCCCGCAAATCCATCAGGGCGGCCTCGCGCAGGTACTGGTACGCCAGCTCCAGGTGGCCGACCTCGGCGCACATCACCGACTGGGTGCAGGCCGACAGGGAGGAATCGCGCACCGTGCGCCGCTCGTAGTAGTCCAGGTTGCGGGCCTTCTGCTCGTCGGTGAACGCCTCGCCGCACCATTGCATGGCCAGCACCAGGTCCGCCTGTTTGATCACCTGCTTGCGGTACAGCTGGAAGTAGGGCGCGTGCAACATCAGCGGATAGCGGCCCACCCAGGCCTGGAAGTCCCACTCGTCGTACCGGGTGAAGTTCTCACACTGCGGGTGCACGCCCAGCGCCTTGTCGTACGGGATGTGCACCGCGTCGGCAGCGGCACCCCAGGCCGCGAGTTCCTCGTCGGTGACGCCGAGCGAACGGGCCAGGTCCGGATGCCGCCCGCAGGCCGCCACCGCGATCCGCAGGTTGCGCTGGGCCATCAGGTTGGTGAACACGTTGTCGTCCACCACGGCGGTGTACTCGTCCGGGCCGGTGACGCCGTCCACGTGCCAGCGCCCGTCCCGATCGTGGTGGCCGATGGTGCGCCACAGCCTGGCGGTCTCGACCAGCACCTCCAGCCCGCACTCCCGTTCCAGCTCGCCGTCGCCGGTGACCAGCCGGTAGTCCTCGAAGGCCCCGGCGATGTCGGCGTTGACGTGGAAGGCGGCGGTACCCGCCGGCCAGTAGGCGCCGGACTCCTGGCCGTTGATGGTGCGCCACGGGAAGGCGGCCCCACCCAGACTCAGCATCTGCGCCCGGTGCCGGGCGGCGTCCAGGATCGAGGCCCGCCAGCGCAGCGCGTCCGCGGCCGCCTCCGGCTTGGTCAGGGTGAGCACCGGGAGCACGAAACCTTCGGTGTCCCAGAAGGCGTGACCGTCGTAACCCGGACCGGTCAGGCCCTTGGCGGCGATCGCCCGGCGTTCGGTGCGGGCCCCGGCCTGCAGCACGTGGAACATGCCGAACCGCACCGCCTGCTGGACCACGGGATCGCCGTCCAGTTCGACATCGGCGGCGTCCCAGAAGTCGTCCAGATACTGCCGCTGCGCCGCCAGCAGTCCGTCCCACCCCGCGTGCACCGCGCCGGTGACGGCGGCCGCCACCTGGTCGCGGATGGCCGGTTCGCTCCTGGTGCCGGACCAGCCGTAGCCGAGGAACTTGATCAGGCACAGCTCCTGGCCGGGCTCGAGTTCGCACAGCACCGTGCTGCGCGCCCAATCGTCACGGACCTCGGTATCCAGCGTGTAGCGCTGCGGAGCGAGCACCAGGTGCTCCATCCCCGCGGCCATCAGGAGGCCGCTGTTCCGGGTCCGGTGCAGCAGCAGAGCGCCGGTCCCGGTCCGGTCCTGCCCGGTCGCCTCCAGCGGATGCTGCAGGGCGGCGGCCACCCGGGGGTCGCTGCTGGTGGTGACGGGTGGTGCCTCGTTGGCCACCAGTTCGGACTGCAGGATGATGCGGGTGCGTCGCTCCACCGGCCGCACCCGGTAGCTCACCGCGGCCACCGCCCGGTGCACGAAGGACACCAAACGGGTGGAGTCGACCTGCACGCGGTTGCCGGCCGGCGACACCCAGTCCGCGCTGCGGCGCAAGGTGCCCTCTCGGAAGTCCAGCGTTCTGATGTGCGACAACAGGTTTCCGTACCTGATGTCGAACGGGGAGTCGTCCACCAGCATCCGGATGATCTTGCCGTTCGTGACGTTGACCATGGTCTGGCCGGACTCCGGATACCCGTAGCCGGCCTCCGCGTACGGCAGGGGGCGCAGCTCGTAGAACGAACCCAGGTAGGTGCCCGGGATGGCCGCCGGTTCGCCCTCGTCCAGGTTGCCCCGCAACCCGATGTGGCCGTTGGACAGCGCGAACACCGACTCCATCTGGCCCAACCGGTCCAGGTTGATGGTGGGCTCACGCAGGCACCACGGATCCACCGGCAGGGGCGCCTCGCCCGGCTCTGATCGTTGGCTCGCCGCCCCGGCCTCGTTCGGTTCCGATGGTTCGCTCACGGAAGCCTCGCCAACTCGGCCAGGTCGGACACCACGACGTCGGCGCCGTGTGCGCGCAGCGCCTCCGCCTGCCCCAACCGGTCCACGCCGACGACGAAGCCGAAGCGCCCCGCCCGGCCGGCCGCGACGCCGGCCAGCGCGTCCTCGAACACCGCAGCCTGGGCGGGCTCGGCGCCCAATTCGGCGGCGCCGCGCAGGAACATGTCGGGCGCCGGCTTGCCGGGCAGCGACAACTCGCGCGCCACCACCCCGTCCACCCTGGCGTCGAACAGGCCGGCCAACCCGGTCACCTCCAGTACCTCCACCGTGTTGGCGCTGCTGGAGACCACCGCCGTGGCCAGCCCCGCATCCCGCACCGCATGCAGATACCGCAGGCTGCCCGGATAGACCTGCACGCCGTCCCGGCGAATGAGTTCCTGCAGCAGCACGTTCTTGTGGTTGGCCACACCGTTGACGCTCTGCGCGTCCGGCGGATCGTCCGGCGTCCCCTCCGGCAACCGGATGCCCCTGCTGGCCAGGAAGTCCCGCACGCCGTCCGCCCGGCGCTTGCCGTCGACGTACGCCGCGTACTCCGCCTGCTGGTCGAACGCGACGAACGGCTCCCCGGTGCGCCGGGAACGCTCGGCGAGGAACTCGTCGAAGGTCCGGGTCCATGCGGCGGCGTGTACCACCGACGTCTTCGTCACCACCCCGTCCAGGTCGAACAGGCAGGCGGTGATGACATCGGGCAGACCGAGCACGCCACTCCTCCTCGCCCCGCGGACCGGGCGGTACCGAGCCCGGAGGCCCGACGGTACCGCCGATCGCAGCCGATTGCGATCACCGGCGGGTTGTGCACCGATTACCCCGACCGCCTGCCGCGGAACCGGTGCGGCCCATCACGCACGCTTGGCACCCGACCGCGGCGGGTACCGGGCGGCAGGAGGTGGTGACCATGACCGAGCAACAGCGACCCGCCGAGTCGCAGCCCTATCCGGGCAGCACCGCGGACATGACGACCAAACCGCGCGACACCATGGCGGACTGGCACGGCGTCGGGCTGTTGGCCGGCCGTCGCGCGCTGATCACCGGCGGCGATTCCGGCATCGGACGGGCCGTCGCGGTGCTCTTCGCCAAGGAGGGCGCGGACGTGGCGATCGTCTACCTGGACGAGATGGAGGATGCCGACGCCGAGCGGACGTGCGAGTTGATCCGGCAGGCCGGTCGCACCGCGACGGCGTACCGCCGCGATCTGGCCGACCCCGACGCCTGCCGCGACGTGGTCCAGCGAGCCGCCCAAGACCTCGGCGGGCTGGACATCCTGGTGAACAACGTGGCATACCAGAACCCGGTGGAATCGTTGGAGGAGTTGTCCGACGAGCAGTGGCGGCGCACCTTCGCGGTGAACATCGACTCCTACTTCCACGTCACCAAGGCGGCACTGGCACACCTCGGCCAGGGGTCGGTCATCCTGAACACCGCCAGCATCAACGGGTTGCGCGGCAACAAGTCGCTGATCGACTACGCCGCCACCAAGGGAGCCGTGCTGGCATTGACCTATTCGCTGGCGCAAACGCTGCGGGAGCGCGGCATCCGGGTGAACGCGGTGGCCCCGGGACCGGTGTGGACGCCGCTGATCCCGGCCACCATGGACGAGCAGAAGGTCGCCACGTTCGGCAACCAGGCGCCGTTCGGCCGGGCGGCGGAGCCGGACGAGATCGCCCCCTCCTACTTGTTTTTCGCCTCCGGGGCGATGTCCTCCTACTACTCCGGCGAAGTGCTGGCGCCCATCGGCGGGGAGACCCTGCCCGGCTGATACCGGTCCGCCCGGTTCGCCGGCTGATCAGACGGGGGTTGGGGAATCACTCCGGCCGTGCGGGGTACCCGGCAGTATCCGGGTGGTCAGGGGACCGCCGGCAGATGGAGGTCTCCATGGCGCAGCGGGATCGGGACGGCGATCACGAGGTCGCCCTGCGCGTGTTCCGCCAGATCGTCGGAGCGCACGACTATCCGTGCCTAGGCGCCAGATCGGTGCTGAACCGGGACCGTGCGACGGTGCGCGGCTACCGCGGATTGGGCACCGTGGAGTCCGCGCGCGAGCTGCTGGCGGACCTCGCCGAATTCGCCGAGCGAACCGATCTGACCGAGGGTTTCGCGTCCTTCGTAGCGGTTTTCGACGACCGCATCGAACCCGACGAGCGAACCTTCGAACGCCTGCTGTGGCGGCAGTTGGCGGCGATGCGGGACGTCGATCCGGCGCCGTGGGATCCCCGGGTGTCGGCCGATCCGGCCGATCCGGATTTCGCCTTCAGCGCCAACGGAACGGCCTACTTCGTGGTGGGTCTGCACCCCGGTGCGTCGCGGCCGGCCCGCCGTGCTCCGTCACCGGTGTTGGTGTTCAACCCGCACGAGCAGTTCGAGCGGTTGCGCGCTGCGGGTTCCTACGGGCGCATGCGGGACACCATCCGGCGGCGGGACCTGACGGCCAACGGCAGTGTCAATCCGATGCTGTCCGATCATGGGCAGATCTCCGAGGCGCGGCAGTATTCCGGCCGGCGGGTGGGCGAGAACTGGACGGCGCCGTTCCCGGCGGCCACCCGCGCCGTCTGTCCGGTCTCCGGCGGCGCGGCGCCGGGTCCCTCGGACCGTAGGCGGGCGGCGGTGCCTGCTCAGCGGTCGGCCAGGCACTAGGGGTCACGCGGTCACTCGCCGACCGGTCCGCGCGGTCACTCGTGCGGCCGGCCCCCACGGTCACTGCGACGGCAGCTCCCCGGCGACGTCGCCGACCGCGAAGTCGATGGGCTTGCAGACGCCGCCGTTGGACTTCTCCGCCGAACAGGCCGTCAGGCCCACGTGCAGGTCCATCTCCGCCCGCAGCACCAGCCGGTCGCCGGGGCGCGTGGTGGGCGGGTCGATGTGCAGGGTCCCGTCCGGATCCCAGGACACGTTCATGAAGATGTTGAACGTGGTGCCGATCTGATCGGCGTGGATGCCGAAGGGCTGCAACCCCTGGACCAGGTTGTCCAGGCAACTGGGATGCGGCTGCCCGTTCAGGTGCGGATAGAGGATGTCGAAGGTCTGCTGGCTGCACGGCGTCAACAGGAAGTCATGGCGCCCACAGCTGTCGGCCACGATCGTCATCATCGGGCGGCTGTGGTTGCTGTACAGCACGTCGCCGGTCGTCATCAGTAACCGCCCGGCGTAGTCGATGGTGCGGCCGCTGGACAGCGCCTCGCCGTGATCATCGGCGTTGAAGCAGAACAGGTCGCTGACCTGTCCGCCCGTGGGATCCACCACGGTCAGCAGTTCGCCCGCCCGGAGCGAGAACGCGGTGCCGGATTGCGGCCGCAGCCGGGAGAGCCCCGGACGCCGGACGTCCGCCCCCTGCGCGTTCACCGCGCGCCCGCCACGCTGCACGCAGGTGCGGGTCCGCTCGGCACGATCGTGGACACGCCCACTCTCTTACCCCTCGCCCGGCCCCGGCAACCGCCGGATCGGCCCGCATGCCCGGCGAGTCCGTTTGCCTGCCGGTGGCCGAGGGTAGGCAAACGAGGGCCTCGTGCGGCGGGACGGAGCATGAGGTGCCGCCAGCGTGTCAGGAGAAATGGTGTTCGATCAATTGCCAACCGGCCGGACCGGGCGCGCGCTACGCCACCTCACCGGACGGTCCGCACCCACGCAGGAGGTGCTCTACGGCATCGACCGCATGGTGCGCAACATCCGCACCGGGCGGTTCGAACGCAGCCTGGCGGCGTTGACCGCCGCCGGCTCGGTGATCACCGCCGCGGAGATCTACTTCGAGCACGACCGGGCCAGCTTCGGCAACCGGATGATGTGGGTGCCGGTGGCCCTCGGGCCGGTCGGCGCGGCGGCCGGCATCGCCGGCTTCGCCTCGCGCCGGATGGCCAAGACCGCACTGCCGCTCGCCTCCGCCGTCATCGTGGCCAACGGCGTCCAGGGCACCTACCTGCACGTGCGCGGAATCGCTCAGAAACCCGGCGGTTTCCGGTACAACGCGCTGTACAACATCGAGACCGGTCCCCCGCTGCTGGCGCCGCTGCTGATGACGATGGTCGGCGGCATGGGGCTGCTGGCCGCGGTGCTGCGGAGGGAGAAGTGACGGCGGCCGCGGGCTCGGGCCCGAGGTCCCGGCTGGGGCGCGGGGGGCTACCGGGTGGCACCCGGTTCCCCGGGTTCGACGTCACCACCCAGGCCCGGCACTGGGACCCGGTCACCGCCGGCGTGGTGCTGGACCGGCTGCGCAGCCCGGAGCCGCCGCGATTCTTCACGGCGCGCGAGGAGGCCATCGCCGACGCGCTGTTCGACCAGCTGCTCGCCCAGCGCGAGGATCCCCGGGTCCCCGTCACCGCCATGGTGGATTCCCGGCTCGCCGAACAGCGGACCGACGGCTGGCGATATGCCGACATGCCGGAGGACGGCCAGGCCTGGCGGGAGTCGCTGCGGCTGCTGGACCACGACGCGGCCCAGCGGTACGGCCGGGGCTTCTGCGAGTGCCCGGAGGACCAGCAGCGCGAACTCATCCAGCACGTGCAGGACCTCGGCTCGGACGACTGGCACCACCTGCCGGCCGGCCGGGTGTGGAGCCTGTGGACGCGGTACGGGTGCACGGCGTTCTACTCGCATCCGGCCGCCTGGAACGAGATCGGCTTCCCCGGCCCGGCATATCCGCGCGGCTACAAGGCGCTCGGGATCGGGTCGCTGGAATCGTTCGAGGTGCACGACAGCAGGCCGCAGGACGATCCGGCCGCGGACGGGCAGGCGTGAACGCGGTTCGGCGGCGCAACGCCTCGGCCTGGCTGCTGACCGACGGCGGGCGCCGGGTGAACCCCCGGCTGCGGGCCGGCATGCGCCGGTTCTCCGACACCGACGAAATCGACCTGGTGATCGTGGGGTGCGGGGCCGGTGGCAGCACCCTGCTGCAACGCACCGCACGGGCCGGCTGGCGGGTGGCCGCCCTGGATGCCGGGCCGTTCTGGGATCCGGAGGCCGACTGGGTGTCCGACGAGGCCGGATCGCATCACCTGTACTGGACCGATCCCCGGGTGATCACCGGAGACGACCCGGTCCCGCTGGGATCCAACAACTCCGGCCGCGGGGTCGGGGGCTCCATGATCCATTACGCGGGGTACACGCCGCGGTTCCACCCCAGTGACTTCCACACCCGGTCCGCCGACGGTGTGGGAGCCGATTGGCCGATCGAGTACGCCGACCTGCGCGACTACTACCGGGCGATCGAGCAGGAACTGCCGGTGGCCGGCCAGCATTGGCCCTGGGGCGACCCGCACGGCTACCCGCACAGCCCGCACCCGGTGGGCGGCAACGGCGAGGTCTTTCTGCGCGGCGCCACCCGGTTGGGGATCACCGCCCGGGTGGGCCCGGTGGCCATCGCCAACGGCCGTTTCGGATCCCGGCCGCACTGCATCTATCGCGGATTCTGCCTGCAGGGCTGCAAGGTCAATGCCAAGGCGTCGCCGTTGATCACCCACGTGCCGGACGCGCTGCAGCATGGCGCGGAGGTACGCGCCGACTGCATGGTCACCGGCATCGAGATCGACGAGCGCAGCGGGCGTGCCACCGGCGTGCGCTACGTGCACCGCGGCCGGGAGCGGTTGCAACGCGCCCGGATGGTGGCGGTGGCCGGCTACTCCATCGAAACTCCGCGGCTGTTGCTCAACTCCGCCTGTCGCCGGTTCCCGGACGGCCTGTGCAACGAGTTCGACCTGGTGGGCCGGTACGTGATGGTGCAGGGCGCCCCGCAGACCGCCGGCCGGTTCGACGAGGAAGTGCGGATGTACAAGGCCCCGCCGCCGGAGGTCAGCAGCGAGCAGTTCTACGAGACCGACCCGGCCAAGCCGTACCGGCGGGGGTTCTCCATCCAGACGGTGTCACCGCTGCCCATCACCTGGGCCGAGCATGTTGCGGCGCAAGGACACTGGGGCACCGACCTGCGCCGGTACATGAGCGACTACGTGCACTGGTGCTGCCTGGGGGCGCTGTGCGAGTTCCTGCCGCTGCCGGACAACCGGGTGACGCTGGCCGAGGAGAAGGATCACTTCGGCATGCCGGTGGCGCAGTTCAGCTATTCCCAGTGCGACAACGACCGGGCCCTGATGCGGGCCGCCCAGGGCGTGATGGAGGAGATTCTGAAGGCGGCCGGGGCGGACGAGGTGATGACCATCGGCCGGTACGCCCACCTGGTCGGCGGTGCCCGGATGGGCACCGGGCCGTCCGACGGGGTGGTCGACTCGTCCTGTCGCACCTTCGCGGTGCCCAATCTGCTGATCACCGACGGCAGCGTGTTGCCCACCCAGGGCAGCGCGAATCCGGCCCTGACGATCATGGCCATCGCCGCCCGGGCGGCCGACCTGCTGATCGCCGGGGCCCGTTCCGGGAATAGCCAGGGCGTGGGCGTGGCCGGATGACCGGCCGGACCGCGCCGACACCGCCGCGGGACACACCGACCCGACGGCAGCACTGATCGAGGGAGGCAATCACCATGGCCGAGAACAAGGTCGCCGATTTCATTCTGGCCCGGCTGCGCGCCTGGGGCGTCGACACCGTGTTCGCGTACCCCGGTGACGGGATCAACGGGCTGCTGGCGGCCTGGGGGCGGGCGGACGACAGTCCGCGCTTCATCCAGGCCCGGCACGAGGAGATGGCGGCGTTCCAGGCGGTGGGGTACGCCAAGTTCACCGGCAAGGTCGGCGTCTGCGCGGCCACCTCCGGGCCGGGGGCGATCCACCTGCTCAACGGGCTGTACGACGCCAAGCTGGACCACGTGCCGGTGGTGGCGATCGTCGGCCAGACGGCGCGCACCGCGATGGGCGGGTCGTACCAGCAGGAGGTCGACCTGATGAGCCTGTTCAAGGATGTCGCCGCGCCCTACCTGCAGATGGCCACGGTGCCCGAGCAGCTGCCCAACCTGATCGACCGGGCCATCCGGGTCGCAGAGGCGGAACGCGCACCGACGGCGCTGATCATCCCGTCGGACCTGCAGGAGATGGAGTACTCGGCGCCCACCCACGCGTTCAAGATGGTGCCGTCCAGCCTGGGCATCGAGTTCCCCACCACGGTGCCGGACGACGCCGCCATCAAGCGGGCGGCCGAGGTGCTCAACGCCGGCAGCAAGGTGGCGATCCTGGCCGGTCAGGGTGCCCGCGGGGCGCGCGAGGAGCTCAAGCAGGTGGCCGACCTGCTGGGTGCCGGAGTGGCGAAGCCGTTGCTGGGCAAGGACGTGCTGCCGGACGACCTGCCGTACGTCACCGGGTCCATCGGTCTGCTGGGCACCAAGCCCAGCTACGACCTGATGATGGACTGCGACACCCTGCTCACCGTCGGCTCGAATTTCCCGTACACGCAGTTCCTGCCGGCGTACGACCAGGCACGCGCGGTGCAGATCGACATCGACGGCAAGTTCATCGGCATGCGCTACCCGTACGAGGTGAACCTGGTCGGTGACGCGCGAAGCACGCTGCGGGCGTTGATCCCGCACCTGCACCGCAAGTCGGACCGGTCGTGGCGGGAGGGTGTGGAGCAGGGCGTCAAGGACTGGCACTCGTCGATGCAGGCGGAGGCCAAGGTCAGTGCGCACCCGGTGAACCCGATGCGGATCTTCACCGAGTTCTCCCAGCGGCTGCCGGCGAACGCCATCGTGGCCGCGGATTCCGGCTCGGCGGCGAACTGGTATGCCCGGCATCTGATCTTCAAGGCCGACACCCGCGGCTCGCTGTCCGGCACACTGGCCACCATGGGACCCGGTGTGCCGTACGGGATCGGTGCCAAGTTCGGCAACCCGTCCAGCCCGGTGATCGTGTTCACCGGCGACGGGGCGATGCAGATGAACGGCATGGCCGAGCTGATCACCATGGCCAAGTACTACCGGGAGTGGGCCGACCCCCGGCTGGTGGTGGCGGTGCTGCACAACAACGACCTGAACCAGGTGACCTGGGAACTGCGGGCGATGGGCGGCGCACCCAAGTTCGTCGAGTCGCAGACCCTGCCGGACGTGGACTACGCCGGCTTCGCGGCGAGCCTCGGGCTGCACGCCACCACGGTGACGGACCCGGAGAAGCTCGGCGCGGCCTGGGAGGCGGCGCTGTCCGCGGACCGGCCCAGCGTGCTGGACGTGCACTGCGATCCCAACATCCCGCCGATTCCGCCGCACGCCACCTTCGAGCAGGTGCAGAAGGTACTGGAGTCGGTGCTCGCCGGGGACGAGAACCGTTGGGACTTCATCAAGGAGGGGTTCAAGGCGAAGGTGGCGGAGATCTTCGGCTGACCCCAGGCCACGGGCGGACGCAGACGCCGAACCCGATCACCGACGGGGCACCGGTGGTGGTCGGTTCGGCGACCGCCCCCGCTGTCAGCTGATCGGGCGGCTGCGCAGCGACCGCTGCTCGGTGCGGCTGACCTGCACCCGCCCC
>DASSTH010000351.1:0-5502 GCA_035708025.1 Nakamurella sp.
GAGGGCTGGGCCGGCGACGACCACGACGAATCGACGGCAGCGGTGACGGCGCAGCTGCGGGCGATCGACGCGATCAACCCAGCCGACGCGGCGTTTCCTGACGCGGTCGCCGGTGGGGTGCTCGCGGTGGGGGTGAATCCCGGTTCCTGCAACCCGATCGGCGGCCAGTCGGTGGCGCTGCGCACCGTGGGGCGCACGGTCGACGAGATGGTGCTGCGCTCCCCCGCCGGGATGAAGTCGGCGCTGGGTGAGAATCCGAAGAAGTGCTACGGCGATAAGGGTCAGTACCCGATGACCCGGATGGGCACCGCCGCCGTGATCCGGCAGGCGTTGACCCAGGCCGTCGCCGATCTGGCCAGACTGCGGGCCGGCGGCGATCCGCTGGAGCCGGTGGACCTGGGCCGGCGGGCGCTGATGGCGGTGTTGGCCGGCGAGATGCCGTGGCGGCAGCACGTGCATCGGGCGGACGACATCGCCACGGCGATCCGGCTGTCGGACGAGTTCGGGTATCGGCTGGTGATCGACCACGGCACCGAGGCGCACCTGCTGGCCGACGTGATCGCCGAGCGGGGTATCCCGGTACTGCTCGGGCCGCTGCTGTCCGGCCGGGTGAAGGTCGAGATGCGGCACGCCGAGTTCGGCAATGCCGCGGTGCTGGCGGCCGCCGGGGTGGAGCTGTCGTTGGTGACGGACCATCCGGTGGTGCCGATCGGGCAGGCGCGGGTCCAGGCGGCACTGGCCGTGCGGGAGGGCCTGCCCGCCGCCGTGGCGCTGCGGGCGCTGACGCTGCACCCGGCGCGGGCCCTGGGGGTGGACGACCGGATCGGCTCGATCGAGGTCGGCAAGGACGCGGATCTGGTGCTCTGGGAGGGCGATCCGCTGCAGGTGTCCGGCCGGGCCGTGGCGGCCTTCGCCCGCGGCCGCCAGGTCCTCGGCTGACCCCGTCTCGCGAGGCGGACCCCGTCCCGCGAGGGCTGACCGCGTTGCGCGAGGGCTGACCCCCGCCGCGCGGGCTGAGCCCCGTCTGGCGAGGGCTCATAGCGCGCCGAAAACTCGCAACTCGATGCCCGCGCCGCGTCGCCCACCTGCGCGAACGCGTCGGACACCTGAATCGAGTTGCGACTTTTCGGAGTTGCAGGGCGCGCACATCCACCGGGTGCGGCTCCAGGCACGCGGATCGGTGAGCGGGCCGCACGCTCACGAGCGCTCGAGCGGTCCGCGAGGATCAACTTCCGCCTGCGAGGATCAACTTCACGAATGTGCGCCCGGTTTGCCGGAATAGGCGCGAAGTTGATCCTCGCGGACGCAGTTTCGTCGCGGACGCGGGGGGCCTCGCGGACGCAGTCTCGTCGCAGACGCGGGCGCGTCGCGGACGCGCGGTCCTCGCGGACGCGGGGTTCTCGCGGACACGGTTCACGGCAGCAGCAGCGGCAACAGGTGCAGGCGCATCAGGTCCAGCGCCGGGCGCCATCCGGAGGGCATCGCGTCGGACACCGGCGGCCCGAAGGTGAACTGCGGATCGCCGGTCACCACCACGACCGCCCGGCTGGCCGGCACGCAGACAACGTGCTGGCCCGCCCATCCGCCGGCGAAGAAGTACCCGTCACCGATCCACATCAGGTAGCCGTAGGCCACACCCTCCGGTGGACCGCCGGAGCTGCTCGGTGTGATCATCTCCCGCCGGAAAGCCGGATCGATCCGCACCCCGGGCTCCAGGCCGAGCCACAGCCGGCCAAGCCGTGCGAGGTCGGCGGCGGTGAGGCGCAGGTGCGCACCACCGTGCACGAAGCCCTCCGGGCCGCGCAACCAGTCGGGGCTGTCGATGCCCAGCGGCCCGAACAGCCGCTGCTCGGCGTAGCCGTACAGGTCGCCCACCACGGCATGCAGCGCGGCGCCGAGCAGGTAGGCGGCGCCGTCGTCGTAGCGGAAACGGGTGCCCGGCGGCTCGATCCGCGGTGCGGCCAGCCACCGGTCCAGCCATCCGGCGGGCCGCGCCATGACCTCGTCGGAGTCGAACTCACCGCCCACCTGGACGCCTCGCTGCATCGTCAGCAAGTGTCGCCACGTCACCCCCGCCGACGGAGTCCCCGCCGTCGGGATCCAGGCGTCCACCGCGGCGTCCAGGTCCGGCAGCAGGCCGTCGGCCACCGCCAGGCCCGCCAGGGTGGCAAGGACCGATTTGGTGACGGAGAAGACGTCGCTGGCCTCCGGGCCAAGCAGGTGGCGGTCGAACACCGGCTCGCCGTCGAGCTCGACCCGCAGGTGGCCGGTCCGGCTGAACGCAGGGTCGGCCCGGATGGCGCGCAGCACGTCCTCGGCGGCGGCCCGAACCAGGTCCGTGGACGGTGTCACCAGCGCAGTCTTGCCCAGTGACGCCGATGGTGCACAGCGGGGCGAGCCGGGGCACCCGCGCGGAGGTAGCACGGTATTGCGCCGACACGCCGGCGACATCGGGCTAGTTCCGCCAACTTCGCGCTACGTCGCGGGCGGGCAGCCTCGCAAGTCGGCGGGCTCGCGGGTGGCCGGGCTCGCGGGTGGGCTGGCTCAGCGCAGCGCGTCGGCCCACCAGCGCAGCGTCGCAGGCAGTTCGCTGATCCAGCAGTTGATGTCGTGCCCGCCGTGGTACAGCCGCTCGCGCAGCGGGTAACCGCGCCCTGCCAGCGCGTCGGCCATCCGGCGGTGCGAGCCGAGCATCGCCTCGCCCTCCAGCGTCCCGACCTCTAGGCTCACCCGGATGTCGCGACGCTCGCTCCCGGCGACCAGAGCCGGCAGGATCTCCTCGGCCTCGCCGTCCCAGCCGGACCACCAGAACGACCCGGACTGCGACAGCACGGTGCCGAACACGTCCGGCCGGGACCAGGCCGCGGACAGCGCACCCAACCCGCCGAAGCTCTTGCCGTGCACCGCCACCCGGGCCGGGTCCGCCGGCACCGGCACCCGCTCGCGGGCCCACGGCAGCAGCTCGTCGGTCAGGAACCGGGTGAACGCCGGATTCACCGTCAGCTCCCGATAGCGGGTCGCGGTGTCCAGCGCCTCCGGGAGGATCACCGTCACCGGCGGGATCAGTTCGTCCGCCACCAGGTTGTCCAGGGTGGTGGTCAGCGGCACGCACTCCACCCAGTCCCGACCGTCCAGCACGATCAGCGCCACGCGGTCGGACGTCCCCGACAGTTCCGGCGAGCGGTAGGTCCACACCCGCCTGGTGTTTCCCAGCACCGCGCTGGTCAGCCGCGCGCAGGCCAGCGTTCCGCGGCCCACGCCCGGCCGGGGTTCGGCCCAACTCCGCCGGGTGGCGGCCGGCAGCGCGAAGGTGGAGTAGGTGGTGGTCTCGGCCACCGGGTCGGCCGGGTCGGCGGTCAGGGTCAGCGGATACCGGTTACGCGGATCGGGCTGGAAGCGCGCCGCGCGGGTGACGGATTCCGGGGTACCGGCGCGCGGCAGGTCGGTCAGCGGATCCCCCGGGGACAGGATGTACCGGCCCCGCAGGTCGGCGTCCACCAGGTAGCTGCGGAACCGGATGTCCGTGCCGGGCAACGGCTCCAGCACGTTGTCCGGGATCTCCCACCACAGCGCCGGACCGCCCATCACCATCACCGGCTCGACGGGTTCCGGCAACCCGGCGTCATCCACCCCCGCCCGCCACAGGAAGGTCACCCAGCAGCGACCGCCGGTGGCCGGTTCCACCAGCGGCGTGCCGGAGCCGTCCACCTCCGCCCAGAAGCCCGCCACCAGGTCGTCGGCGGCGGACGGCGAGCGGGCGGCGGCCAGGTCGGACGCCAACCGGGACAGCCGCGGGGAGGTCGCGTACGCCGTGCTGCGAGTCACCGCTGGTCGGCCCCCAGCTGCGCCGCGGTCGCCAGGATGGCGCCGTATTGGGTGGCCACCAGGCTGCGGATCGGGTGCATGGTGCACTGTGCCTCCACCACATCCGCCGCGGCGCACCATGTCTCGAACGCCGCGGCCAGCTCCTCCCGGCCCTCCCGGATCGGCTTGGCGGCGTTGCCGATCGCCAGTTCGCCGTCCAGCGCGCGCAGCAACATGCCGCCGTAGCGCAGCTGGAAGGAGGTGACGACGTCCGCCAGCGAAAAGCGCTCGGCGACCGTGGCGGGCCGGTCGTTGCCCGGCTCGTCGGCCCGGTCCCGGTTGGTCTGCCCGATGCGGCCGAGTGCCGGGATGAAGTACCGGCTGGCGGTCAGGTACGGCGATCCGCCGGCGGTGAACGATGAGGAGGCGGCGTCCAGGATGCGTTGCAGCAGGCCGGACATCTCGTCCATCCGCTTGCCCTGGTCGCGCAACAGGTCCGCGTAGGAGTCGGCGATCGGTGTCGGGTTCGAGCTGTCCGGGTGGCTCCAGTACGGCACCTCGGAGAACAGGGTCAGCGTGCCGTAGCGCTCGGCGTACCCGCCGGATCCGTCACCGCCGCTGAACTCCGCCGGGTCGCGACCGGCGGCCACCGCGTGGTCGTAGATGGGCTTGATGCCCAGGCCCTCGAAGATGGCGTCGTCGTACTTGACGATCTCCGGGCCCTCCGGCTCGCCGCGGTCCAGCGGCACGCCGAGGGTGACCGGAATCTCCTGCAGCGCCGGGTACAGCGGCGGCACCGGGCGGGACAGGTAGTAGTAGGCGCCGCCCAACTCGCTGTTGTGCAGCGAGACCATCAGTTCCGGGCGCAGCTGGTCGATCAGCCGGACCAGCGCGGCGGTCTCCGGGAGTACCGCGTCGAAGTACAGGCTCTGGTACTCCACCGGGAAGGTCCACTCGATCTGCTCGTCGCCCGCCGGGCGGTAGAAGTGCCGGGCGTAGTGGGTCCGGGTGAACGGCCCGGCCAGCCAGCCCTCGTTGCGGCGCAGGCCGTCCGGGTCGATGCAGGCGATGATGGTGAACCGCAGGCCGAGCCGGTCGCGCAGCGCGGCATCCGTGGCCAGGCGTTCCGCCAGGTGCAGCGCGGTCAACCCGCCGACCGGTTCGTTGGGGTGCGGCAGCCCGAACACCAGGGCCTCCCGCGGGCCCGACCCGACCTGGACCGCGTGGATGGCGTCGCCCAGCCGGGAGGTGCCGACCCGGCGCCTCGTCACCGACTCCGGGTGCGCGGCGGCCAGGTCGGCCAGCCCCCGTTCCAGGGCGTCCGCGCTGGCGAAGGCCCGGTACTCCGGCACCGTGGCCAGTTCGGCGCTGATCCAGTCCTGCATGCCGCTCCCATCCACTCCGCCGTCGACGCTGGGCAGGTCCCGCCGGGCGCCGGCGGTCCGTGGCCTCGAGCACTCGCCCGGCTCCTCGGACCCCGGTGTCGATTGTCCGGCGTCCCGGTCCGGTCTCGCGGTCCGGTCTGCTTGTCCGGCGTCCCGATCCGGTCAGCTGGTCCGGTGCCGCGCACCGGTATCGCAGTCCGGTGCCGCAGGTCCCGTGTCGCGGTTCAGTGTCCCGCCCCAAGCGGCGCACGGCATTGCCGGTCCCCGACAACCCAGCGGGAGGGTCCTGTGTATTCCCACAATCCACCGGCCC
>DASSTH010000352.1:0-5619 GCA_035708025.1 Nakamurella sp.
GGGACCACTGGCGCAGTGCCGGTTCGGGCATTCCGGGGCGCCCGGCTCGACCGTCGAGGTGCGCGGGCGGGCATGGGTCGATGGTAGTGCGGGCGGTCGATGCCACCCGGGGGGCGCGACTACGGCGGCCGGGCCGAGCCGTCTGGGCCGACTGAGCCGTCCGGACCGAACGGGCCTATCGAGCCTATCGAGCCGATCGAGCCGATCGAACCGACTGCCCGCCGGCGTCAGGACAGCACGCGCAGGCAGATCGTCTCCGCCATGCCGGCCAGTTTGTCGACGATCTCGGCCGGCGGTGCGCCGGCGATGTCGGTGGCCGCGTAGCCCACCTCACCGACGGTGGCCAGCTGCTGGGACTCGATGTTCACCCCGTGCTCGGCGAGTAGGCCGTTGATGGTGGCCAGCACCCCGGGCACGTTGCGGTGGATGTGCACCAGCCGGTACCGCCCGTCCAGGTCGCCCAGCCCCAGCGGCGGCAGGTTGACCGACAGGGTGGTGCGGCCCAGCGCGGCGTAGTCCCGCAGCTTCCCGGCGACGAAACCGCCGATGTCCTGCTGGGCCTCCTCGGTGCTGCCGCCGATGTGCGGGGTGAGGATCACGTTCGGCAGCCCGCGCAGCTCGGAGATGAACTCCTCCCCCCGGCTGCGCGGCTCCCGCGGGAACACGTCGATCGCGGCGCCCGCCAGGTGGCCGGTGCCGATGTGCCGGCGCAGCGCGCCGTGGTCGACCACGAACCCGCGGGACAGGTTGAGGAAGATCGAGCCGGGCCGCATGCGGGCGAACTCGGCCTCCCCGAACAGGTCCCGGTTGCCCGGCCGCCCATCCACGTGCAGGGTCACCACGTCGACCTGCTCGAGCAGTTCTTCCAGGGTCGCGCAGCGCCTGGCGGTACCCAGCGCGAGCTTCTCGGCGGTGTCGTAGAAGAACACCGTCATGCCCAGCGCCTCGGCCAGCACCGACAGCTGCGAGCCGATGTTGCCGTAGCCGACGATGCCCAGCCGGCGGCCGCGCACCTCGTGCGCCCCGTTCGCCGACTTGTCCCACTGGCCGGAGTGCATGGCGTGGTTCTTGTCGGTCAGCCGGCGGGTCAGCGCGATGATCTCGGCGAGTGCGATCTCCACCACGCTGCGGGTGTTGGAGTACGGCGCGTTGAACACCGCAACGCCGCGCGCGGCCGCGGCCTGCAGGTCGATCTGGTTGACGCCGATGCAGAACGCGCCGATGGCCCGCAACTGCGGGGCGGCATCCAGCGCGGCCGCCGTGACGTGGGTGGTGGACCGGATCCCGAGCAGCTCGACATCGCCCAGCTGGGCGATCAACTCCTCCTCGGGCAGGGCGCGGTCCATGGTGCGGACCTCGTGCCCGGCGGCGGTGAGCAGGGCGACGGCGTCCGGGTGGACGTTCTCCAACAGCAGCGTGCGCACGTGGGTCTTCTTCCAACAGCGGGGTGACGGGGAGCACAACGCGGGCGCCGATGACCGCGACAGGTGCCGCCATCAGGGTAGGCGCTCCGGGAACGCTGCCTTCGCCCGGACCTGGAGTGCTCGGCGGAGCGGCGCCCGGCCGGCCGGTCCTAGACTGATCGGTCGTGCCCGACCGACCCGAACCCAGGCTGACGCGCGCCCAGCGGCAGGCCGTCGCCGACCTGATCACCCGGTTCCCGGTCGCCGACGAGCTCGGCCGGCGGTTCGCCGAGGCCGGGCACCGGCTGTACCTGGTCGGCGGATCGGTGCGCGACGCGCTGCTGGGCCGGCTCGGCTACGACCTGGACTTCACCACCGACGCGCGACCGGCCGAGATCCAGGCGATCGTGGAGGGCTGGGCGGACACCACCTGGGACACCGGCATCGACTTCGGCACGGTCGGCGCCGCCAAGGGCGGGGCACAGCTGGAGATCACCACCTTCCGCTCCGATCTGTACGACGGCCAGACCCGCAACCCCGAGGTGACCTTCGGCGACAGCCTGGAGGGCGACCTGGTGCGGCGGGACTTCGCGGTCAACGCCATGGCACTGTCGCTGCCCGAGCACCGGTTCGCCGACCCGTGCGGCGGGCTGGCCCAGCTCACCCAGCGGGTGCTGGACACTCCCGGCACCCCGGAGCAGTCCTTTCGGGACGACCCGCTGCGGATGATGCGCGCCGCCCGGTTCGCCTCCCAGCTGCGCTTCACCGTCGCCCCCCGGGTGGTCGAGGCCATGACCGCCATGGCGGAGCAGATCACCCGGATCACCGTGGAGCGGATCAACGTCGAGCTGACCAGGCTGCTGTGCGGGGCGGACCCGCGCGCCGGGCTGGTGCTGTTCACCGACACCGGGCTGGCCGCGCACGTACTCCCGGAGCTGCCGGCCCTGCGACTGGAGCGGGACGAGCACCACCAGCACAAGGACGTCTACCAGCACACCCTGACCGTGCTGGACCAGGCGATCGCCCAGGAGGCCGAGGGTCCCGACCTGGTGCTGCGGCTGGCCGCGCTGCTGCACGACATCGGCAAGCCGGCGACCCGCCGGTTCGAGCCGGGCGGCGGGGTGAGCTTCCACCATCACGAGGTGGTGGGCGCCCAGCTGACCCGCAAGCGGCTGCGGGCACTGCGCTACCCCAAGCAGGTGGTGGACCAGGTCGGCCAGCTGGTGTTCCTGCACCTGCGGTTCCACGGATACGGCACCGGCGCGTGGACCGACTCCGCCGTCCGGCGGTACGTCACCGATGCCGGCGACCTGCTGCCGCGACTGCACAAACTCGTCCGCGCCGACTGCACCACCCGCAACCCGCGCCGCCGACAGGCGCTGCAGCGCTCCTACGACGACCTGGAACGGCGGATCGAGGAACTGGCCGCCGCCGAGGATCTGGCCCGCGTTCGCCCGGACCTGGACGGCAACGCGATCATGGAGCTGCTCGGGGTGGCGCCCGGGCCGGTGGTGGGCCGGGCGTGGAAATACCTGAAGGACCTGCGGCTGGAGCACGGGCCGATGGACCGTGACGCCGCCGAGATCGCGTTGCTGGCCTGGGCGGCCCGGGAGGGCCTGGTGGATCCGGTGACGGGACGGCCGACCTCGCCCGAGTCGGCCGGCTGAGGCACGCGGGGCCGGCCGGGGTGAGCTCGAATCGAAGGAGGACAGGTGCCGCGGACACTCGGGGACCTGGACTGGCCGGTGCTGACCGCACGGCTGGCGATACGGCCCGCGACCGAGGCGGACGCCGAGGCGACCTGGCGCTATCGCCGGCTCGAGGCGGTCGGCCGCTGGCTGACCAGCGCGCCGGCCGACCAGCAGGAGTACCAGCGCTCGTTCCGCGACCCGGCCCGGCTGGCCAAGACGCTGCTGATCCAACTCCGGGATGCCGGGACCGCCGGGGCGGCCGGGCTGGTGATCGGTGACGCGATGGTCGCCGTCGAGGACGGATGGGCCCAGTCCGAGGTGGCCGATCGGGCCCGTGGGGTGCAGGCGGAGATCGGCTGGGCGCTCGATCCGGCGCACCAGGGCGTGGGGTACGCCACCGAGGCGGTCGGCGAGTTGCTGCGGATCTGCTTCGACGGGCTGGGGCTGCGGCGCGTCACGGCCGGCTGCTTCGCGGACAACGAGCCGTCCTGGCGGCTGATGGAGCGGGTGGGCATGCGCCGCGAGGAGTACAGCGTCGCCGACTCGCTGCACCGCTCCGGGGCCTGGCTGGACGGGATGGCCTACGCGTTGCTCGCCGAGGAGTGGCGCGCCCGCCCGGGCACCTCCCCCGCGGCCGAGGGGTGAACCGCGCGCCGCGCCATCGGGTAGCCGCAGGCCCCGATCAGGTACACCACCGCCATCGCCAGTAGCAGCGGCAGGCTGCGGCCGTCGAACGGCACCACGCTGGCACCGATGGCGAACGCCGCCACGTAGGCCACGTTGTTCACCGTGTCGTACAGCGCGAACACCCGGCCGACGTAGGCGTCGTCCGAATCCTCCTGCACGATGGCGTCCACGCAGACCTTCGCCGACTGGTAGGTGAACGCCAGGATCGGCGCGGCGACCACGGTGCCCACCATGCTGAACGACGGTCCGCAGACCAGCACCGTCACCGCCGCCAGGCACATCAGGCCCACCAGGTACCGGGTGCGCCCGGTCCGCCGGACGATCACCGGGGTCAGCACCGCGCCCAGGAACAACCCGACCGAGATCGCCGCGAGCACCTCGGCGACGCCGTTCAGGCCGGGCAGCAGCGGCCCCACCGGACGGGTGAAGTGGTGCTGGTAGAGCAACAGGATCATCAGCGTCGCCATGCCGAAGCAGAACCGGACCAGCACCACCAGGCTGATGGCCAGCCCCACCGTCCGGCGCCGCACCGCGTGGCCCAGGCCGCCGGCCAGCCCGGACAGCACCGCCCGCATGGTCTGCACCGGTTCGTCGGTGGCGTCCGGGCCGAGCGCCTTAGCCGCGAAGGCGCTGGCCCGCAGCGCGGCCAGCAGGTAGAACACCACCACGCTGGCGGTGACGATGGCCACCGGTCCGTCGGTGTCGCCCACCAGGTCGCGCATGACGATGGCGTACCCACCGCCGGCCGCGGTGGCGATGGCGCCGGTGGTGGTGGTCAGGGCGTTGGCGGCGATCAGGTTCTGCCGCGCGATGGTGTGCGGCAGCGCCGCGGACAGTCCGGAGCCCACGAACCGGGAGGCGCCGGTGACCGCCAGGGCGGTGACCAGCAGCAGCCAGGACGGGGCGCCGGCGGCCAGCGTGGCGGCCACGGTGCCGACCAGCACCGCGCGCACCAGGGTGGCCACGACGATCACCTGCCGCCGGGACCAGCGGTCCAGCAGGGCCCCGGCGAACGGGCCGATCACCGAGTACGGCAGCAGCAGCACGGCGAACCCGGCGGCGATGGCGGCGGCCGACGACTGGCGCTCCGGGTTGAACAGCACGGCGCTGACCAGCGCGCCCTGGAAGGCCCCGTCACCGAACGAACTGAGCAGCCGGACCCCGACCAGCCGGCGCAGTCCGCGCACCCGCAGCAACTGGACCAGACCGCGGGCGGTCGGTCGGTCCTCGGGCGATCCGGCGGCCTGCGCGGTGCCGGATGGTTCGGTGGCCACCACGGTCACAAACGGTACGGGAGTACCGCGGGGCCGGGTGCCGGAAAGTGCAGATCGGCCGGGCCGGTGCGGAACCTGGTGATCGGCCGCCGCGGCCGGGCCGGCGGGTTGCCCGGGTGGCGGCTGATTGCGTTGCGCGGACCGCCGCAGTGGAACCGCCGGGGAGGCGCAACAATATCGGTGATGAACCCGCTGGAGATGGTCAGACCCGGCTGGTTGCTGGTTGCCACTCCGCGGCTGGGGGATCCGAACTTCCGGCGCACCGTCGTCTACCTGATCGCGCACGGGGAGGAGGGCACCGTCGGGGTCGTCCTCAACCGGCCCAGCGAGACCGCTGTGTACAACGTGCTGCCGGCCTGGGCGGGGCATGCCAGCCGGCCGCAGGCGGTGTTCGTCGGCGGCCCGGTGCAGACCTCGGCGGCGATGTGCCTGGGGGTGTGCCGTCCCGGGGTGGACCCGGACGACCGGCCCTCCATGGCGCGGGTCACCGGGCCGGTGGTGCTGGTCGACCTGGATGCCGAGCCGGAGGCGGTGACGGACGACCTGCGCGGGCTGCGCATCTAT